>JAPLJO010000076.1 GCA_026388515.1 Deltaproteobacteria bacterium
AAAGAGGCGATGAAACGGGTGAAGCCGCATCTCGTCGAGGGAGATGATATGCACCATGGAGAGTGCGTCATGGGCACGGTTGAAGGCGATATTCATGATCTCGGCAAGAACATCGTGAGCACGCTTCTGGAATGTTCCGGATTTCGTGTTATTGATCTGGGAGTGGATGTGCCGCCGGCTCGGTTTGTCGAAGCAGTCGGGGATTCACGCGCCCGCCTCGTCGGCATGAGCCTCCTCCTGACCACGGCGATAGATTCCATGGGCACTACAATCAAGGCGCTTACCGAAGCGGGGTTTCGCGATCATATCACTATCATGATCGGCGGCGCACCGACGAGCGAACGGTTCAGAAGCGAGATCGGCGCCGACTTTTACGGACGTGACGCCGTCGAGGCACTGGCGATTGCAAGGCGTGTATATAATGATGCGACATAGAGGTGGAGTATGAATTCATCCGAAAGAATCGCCGCCGCCATGGCGCTTGATTGTCCGGACCGGGTTCCCCTGGCGCCCCTTCTCGATCACTGGGCGGCGACATATACGGGAATCACCAACGCAATTCTCATGACCGATCCAGGCAGGCGTTTCGATGCGGTTCTGAAAACCGCGGTGGATTTCAGGTGGGACATGACGTATCTCGCCGATACCGCCAACGCCACCCTCCTGCGCATAGGAGTGCCGGCGCGGCTGAGGATGCCCGGAGTTGACCTTCCGGAGAACAGTATTCATCAATTCGAAGAAACCGGATTCATGAAAGATGAAGATTTCGACATTCTGGAAACAGGCGGTCTCTTCGCGCTGTTTTCATCCCTGATACCCCGGATATACCCGGATATCACCTTGGAGTCTGCATTGCTGGACATCGATCGTGCCGCCGGGGAAATATCGTATCAGGCGGGCAGGCTGCGTGAAGCGGGCATTGAACCGGCGGTAGGTTTTGTCATACCCGGACCGTCGTTCGAGTATTTCTGTTTTGCCCGGTCCATCAACACGGGCCTCATGGATATCAGGAGAAGACCCGACAAGTTGAAGGCCGCCGGCAAACGATACTGTGAGGATATTCTGGAAATCGCCGTCGGCACAATCCTGCAGAATGATATCAGGCGTGTCTTTATCGGACTGAGCCGCTCTTCGCCGGTCTTTCTGACGGCGCGGCACTTCGAGGACCTTATTCTTCCAGAGCTGGAATTCCTTGTCCACGGACTCATCAATGCGGGAATCAACCCTGTGCTCCACTGCGACACCGACTGGACAAAGTTCCTCCATTATTTCCGCAGATTCCCGAAAGGAAAATGCATCCTCGAGCTCGACAGTTTTACCGATATCTTCAAGGCAAAGGAAATACTGGGGGACTGCATGGCCATCATGGGCGATGTGCCGAGCACACTGCTGGCGAAAGGAACAAAGGACGAAGTTCTCGAATACTGCAGGATTCTCATTGAAAAAATCGGGGCCGGAGGCGGGTTTATTCTGAGCTCGGGCTGTTCCATCCCGGCGAACGCAAGGACGGAGAACATTCAGGCAATGACGGATGCCGTGGAAGAATGGGGACGGTATTGAGGCGCATGAGTGCCTCCCGCAAGAGCGGAGTTATTTCGGGGAATATGTGAGGTGGTTGCGTGAAGAGCGTGAGCTACATCAAAATCAAAGAACTGTCTGAGGCGACGGGCCTGCCTGCCTCCACCATCCGATACTATGTCCGCGAGGGGCTTCTCCATCCGCCGGTCAAGACCGGAAAGACCATGGCATATTACGACGAGAGCCATGTCAGGAGGCTCGAGCTCATCAAGGAAATACAAAACGGCGAAAAACTCCCGCTCCGTTTTCTCAAGCGCACGATCGAAAAGATGGAGCATGAACACATGGATGTTTTATCCGGGCCGGAAAAAACATCCAGCAGGCGTGATGCAATCATGCGTGCCGCCATATCGCTTTTCCGCGAGAAGGGCTATGAGAACACCAGCATCGGCGATATCGTTGACCTTGCCCGCGCGGGCAGAGGGACCTTCTACCTGCATTTCAACAACAAGGAAGAGCTCTTCATCGAATGCGCCGACAAGATATTCTTCGCCATGTATGACGACGTGTGGCAGGAAATCAAGGACGAGAAAAATATGCTGGAGCGCATTAAGAAGCGGGGAAACGCCTTTTACCGTTCCTATCCCCAATGGAAAGACATGATGAATCTTATCAGGGGCGCCGCCGTGGGGAGGGGCCCTTTTGCGGAAAAGCTTGAGAAGGTCATGCATCAGATTGTCGATCCCATCAGCCGCGACGTCAAGAAAGGAATGGATCAGGGCACGTTCAGACCATTCGATAGAAGAATCGTGGCGTTCATGCTTATGGGAATCGCCGAGTACATATCGTACCTGCTTCACGAAGACCCCAGCTTCAATCCCGATGATGTGTATGAGACGATGTGGGACATCATTCAACACGGCCTGGGGAGAAGGGGGGCCGGGGGATTGAGTTGAAAGAATGGTATCGATCATGATATGGTAATACAAAATTTTATCGATGGAGATTGGGTATGCAATCAGTAACCGTATCACCGAAATATCAAATCGTAATACCAAAAACAATAAGGGAGGCATTGAATGTGCGTCCGGGCCAGAAAATGCAGGTTATAGAATGTGCCGGGCGCATCGAGCTTATACTGGAACGGGATATCAAAGAACTCCGTGGCTTCCTCAAGGGCATCAATACGGCATTCAAACGAGAAACGGATAGGGTATGAATATTGTAGATTCATCCGGTTGGCTCGCATACTTCGCCGATGAACCGAATGCAAAGCATTTTCTCGCTCCCTTGACTGATTCGGCTTCACTTATTGTTCCAACGGTAATTATCTATGAGGTCTTCAAGGTCGTACTCCGGGAATCCGGCGAGAATGACGCGTTACAGGCGCTTGCCGCTATGCAAAAAGGAACTGTTGTTGCTTTAACTGCCTCACTGGCGCTTGCCGCTTCAAAGCTGAACATTGAGCATGCACTTCCAATGGCGGACAGCATCATTCTCGCCACAGCACAAGAATTCAACGCCGCCCTCTGGACTCAGGACTTAGATCTCAAAAAAATGAACAATGTGAAGTATTTCCCGAAGAAATAATGGAATGGTTTGAGGTGCTTTCCTAATCCCATCCCCTCTAATCCCCGATTGACACCTGCACACTTTTCGGGCATTACTATACCCGCTGGTGTTTTTGGTATTTGAATTCCCTTCACCGGAGGGATGCCCATGGATGCCCTGCTGCTTTCGAGGCTTCAGTTCGCTGTCACCACGTTCTTTCATTTTCTCTTTGTACCGCTCACACTCGGCCTATCTGTCCTGATTGCTTGGATGGAGACGCGGTACGTAAGGACCGGCGACGACGAGTATCTCCGGATGACGAAATTCTGGGGGAAGCTCTTCATAATAAACTTCGTCATAGGCGTCGTCACGGGCATCACACTTGAGTTTCAATTCGGCACCAACTGGGCGCGTTATTCCCGCTACGTGGGGGATATATTCGGACCGCTTCTCGCCATCGAGGCGACGGCGGCCTTCTTCCTCGAATCGGTCTTCATCGCCGTGTGGATATTCGGCTGGAAGCGTCTCTCGCCGAAGGCGCACGCCGCCGTGATGTGGCTGGTCGCCTTCGCCTCCACGCTCTCCGCCTTCTGGATACTCGTCGCCAATTCGTGGATGCAGCACCCCGTCGGTTACGTCATACAGAACGGGCGGGCCGAACTGACCGACTTTGCGGCGGTCGTCTTCCAGAGTTATTCAATACTCACCTTTCTTCACACCACTGCGGCGGCCTATGTCCTTTCAGGGTTCTTTGTCATGGGGGTAAGTGCATGGCACCTCCTTCGAAAGACCCATGTGTCTCTCTTTGCGCGGTCCTTCAGGACAGGACTCATCTTTGCCCTTTTCTTCACACTTTTCGTCGTTGCCGAGGGGCATCTGCACGGCGCCGACCTTGCCGAAAAACAGCCGGCAAAGCTCGCCGCCCTGGAGTCACTCTGGGAGACACAGGCCTATGCACCGTTCTCCCTAGTCACGGTTCCCCGTCCCGATAATGAGGGCAACCTTATCGAAGTCGGAAAAATTCCCGGTGTGATGAGCCTTCTCGCCTACCATCGTACCGATGCCGTGGTGACGGGGCTCAACGACATTCCCAAAGAGCTTCGGCCGCCGGTGCTGCCGGTCTTTCTCTCCTTCAGGTTCATGGTGATGATGGGCGGCCTTTTCATCCTTCTCACGCTCTGGGGGTTCCTTATACGAAAGAACATCGAGGAGAACAGGCTTTACCTCCGAATCATGCTGCTCGCCGTGCCGCTTCCCTATCTCGTCTGTCTCGCGGGCTGGACCGTAACCGAAATGGGGCGGCAGCCCTGGATTGTCTATAATATTATGAAGACCTCAGATGCCGTGTCCGCGGTGCCCGCTTCTTTCGTGGCATCGTCGCTCGCGGCCTTTATCGTGGTGTATACACTTCTCGGCCTGGGCGCCTTCACGATGATGGCACGTATCATCCTGAAAGGTCCCGCGCCGCCGCAACGGCCTGGAAAGGGGGTTTCCGGACATGCTTGAGCTTGCCTGGTTTGCACTGTGGGGCATCCTCTGGGCCGTGTATTTCGCACTCGATGGTTTTGACCTGGGGCTGGGAATGCTGATTCCCTTCCTCGCCCGGGACGAGAAGGAGAAACGGGTGGTATACCGCGCCATGGGACCCTTCTGGGACGGAAACGAAGTGTGGCTCATCGCCGCAGGAGGTGTGACCTTCGCCGCATTTCCCGCCGCCTATGCGACGCTTTTTTCAGCCCTCTACGCACCCCTCATGTTCGTACTCTTCGCCCTCATCCTGCGGGCTGTCTCCATCGAGTTCCGGGAACAGCTTCCGCATGTTGCCTGGAAATCTTTCTGGGACGCCTGTCTTGTGGTGAGCAGCCTGACGGCCTCTTTTCTTTTCGGGGTGATCTTCGCCAATCTCTTTGCGGGAATTCCCATCGATAAGGAAGGCGTGTTCCGGGATACGGTCCTCGCACTTTTCAATCCTTATGGTCTTGCCGGCGGCGTCTTCTTTACGGTCATGTTTCTTGTCCACGGGATGCTCTGGCTCATCATCAAGTCGGAAGGAGGATTTCGAAGCCGTGTATCCGGCGCGGTATTCCGGATGTGGGGCGCCCTTTTCGTCGCAGCCCTCACATTCGTCGCCATGTCGGCGCGTGTGACGGATCTTTTTGATAATTACCTGCAAAGGCCGGCGCTTTTTCTTCTCCCCGCTGCGGCCGTGGGCGCCCTCGCCGCCATTCCCTTCTTCGTCCGCACCGGGTCCTGGTGGAAGGCATGGTTCTCATCGTTCGCATTCATTGCGGGAATCACATTCTTCGGCGTGGCGGGCATGTATCCGAACCTGATTTATTCGAGCATCAATACGGCATACAGCATCACGGTATCGGGCGCCGCCTCGAGCCCGCTGGCGCTGAAAATCATGCTCGTCGTTGCACTTGTGTTCGTACCCCTCGTTATATACTACCAGGCATGGGTGTACTGGCTCTTCAGGGATGCCATTGATGATGAAGATGCGGTGGGTCACTATTAGATTCAATGGCATTATCGTGAGAGCACATCAGGGAGGAATCACGTGGAAATAATCGATTTGAGAAGCGACACCGTCACGCTTCCCTCGCAGGCCATGAGGGATGCCATCCACCGCGCCGAACTGGGGGATGATGTTTTCGGCGAGGATCCCATAACGAACCGCCTCCAGGAAACGGCGGCGCAGAAGGTGGGCAAGGAAGCGGCACTGCTGGTTGCGAGCGGTACCATGGCGAACCTCACCTGTCTTCTCACCCACTGCCGCCGTGGCGACGAAGTAATCCTGGGGAGTGAGTCGCACGTCTTTTATTACGAAGCGGGCGGCATGTCGGCGCTCGGCGGCATCTTTCCGCAGACCGTTCCCAACCAGCCTGACGGTACCCTGCGCATCGAGGATATCGAAGGCGCGATACGAAGCGATAACGTCCACTACCCCCGGACACGTCTCATCTCTCTCGAAAACACCCACAACCGCTGCAGCGGTATGCCGCTCTCCGTGGGGTACACGGCGTCCGTCGTTGACCTCGCGCATCGTCACGGACTCAGGGTGCACCTTGACGGCGCACGCGTCTTCAATGCAGCCGCCGCCCTCGGAGTGCCTGTCACCGATCTCACGCGCGGAGTGGATTCAGTAAGTTTCTGTCTTTCAAAGGGCCTCTCGGCGCCCATCGGGTCACTTATCTGCGCCAGTCGTGAATTTATCGATGAAGCGCGGCGCGTCAGGAAAATGCTGGGAGGCGGCATGCGCCAGACGGGCGTCATTGCCGCGGCGGGGATCGTGGCGCTTGATGAAATGTTGGAGCGTCTGTCCGAGGACCACGCCAATGCCCGTATGCTTGCCGAAGGGATCGCGGGCATTGCCGGACTTGCTGTTGACCTTGACTATGTGAAGACCAACATTGTTTTATTTGCGCTCTGTGATACTAGAATTTCCGAGACCCGCTTCCTCGCGGAGCTTGAGAAGAAGGGTGTAAAGCTTATGAGCCGCGGGAACTCGCTCTTCCGCGCCGTCACACATTATGGGATTACGAAGAAAGATATCGAACGGGCACTGGCTGTAATGCGAAAAATTATGGGGGGTAAATAATAGGGAGATATGATGGTAAATCAGACCGGGAGCGGATTTTTAACCCCCGGGGAGGCTGGAGAATGAACTTGACACAAGGTATCAATTGATACTATATATGAAACGACCGACACATAAAGAGCTTGACAGCAAAATAAAACAGGCCCTCGTCGCGGTAAGACTTGGCAGGGTTGTTCTTGTTGAGCCGGAGCCTATCATCATCGATGCATTTGAACTTGGATATGAGATGGGAGATCTCCAAATAATTCTCACAGAGATGTTGCAGACGATACGACCGGACGATTATGCGGGAACATTACCTCCCCAGAAATCGTACGAAGATAAGATTTGGGGAGCCGAGCTCTTTGCGTTTCGTTTTTTCTGTAGTCGGTTTGGATGCGAGGTGTATGTCAAATTCGCGCTCAAGGATGAAGATTTAATGCTTGTATCGCTCCACAAGCACCGTATGAAACAGGAGTAGTTATAATGAGTGAAAAAAAGCATATGCTTTGCCCGAAAGATAACCACTATATGAAGTTGGCGCACAGGGCTAAGAAAGTCAGGTTTCGGGATACTTTGATTGAATATAATGCTGAGCGCTATCGGTGCCCGGATTGCGGTACTGAAACGGCTACTATCCCGCAGGCAGCTCAGATTCAGAAGAGCATTTCCGATTCGTATCGAGAGAAGACAGGGCTTCTTACAGGAAAGGACATTGTACGAAAAAGAAAAGAGTTGAAACTTTCACAGCAGGATCTTGCGCACCGCATACCGGTGGGAATTGCCAGCATCAAGCGATGGGAGGGTACGGCAATTCAAACAAAATCGATGGACCAACTCCTGCGTAATGCCTTGCAGGGGAAGGTATGCGGTGATCCCTATACCGGGAACAGGGAGTTTTCAACAGGCAGAATCAAGGTGCTTCTGAGTCATTTTGAATTCCAGTTGAACAGGAAGATTCTGAAAAAAGGCGACAGGCTGCTCTATGCTGCCAAGTATGCATGGTATGCCGACATGCTGGCATTCAGAGAGAGGGGGGAGGGCATCACCGGCGCAACCTATGCGGCGCTTCCCAATGGTCCGCAAATTAACAACTATAAGGATTTAATCGACGACATTATCAATGCAGATATTTCCGCCATTACACCGTTGACCAATGAAGAAAAAAGATTCGTAGAACGTGTGGCCCGGACATTTCCCCGTGACAATGATGTATATAAAGCAGTGCACAATGAGCCGGTATGGAAAGAAAAAATGACCGGTGCCCTTATCCCCTATACCGACGCGGAAAGACTGACAAAAATTTAACAAAAAGTAAGCAGGTTAATACTATTCAGGCGATTTTTGTGAAAATCTGCACATTATTGGGATGAAAAACGTGAAAGTTTGCACGTTTTTCGCCTGAATGACGTAATAGACAGGAATTATTTAACTTCTCCCTCCACTATTCGGATCTCCTCTTCCGTGAGTTTGTAGAACTCATGCACAAGGCAGTTTCCAGATGTGGTCATTGTTTCCCCTTGCGCGACTCCTGTCGGATTGCCACTGTCATGCGCGGTTCGGCATTTACTGTGTGGCGAGTAAGGTTTCTATTTTGATGCTGGTGGCTTCAAGGTATTATACTTGCAATCCTCTTCCTGACGCGGCGTTCGATAGCTTCACTGTCGAGTTCGGGGTGCATCGCTCGTTCCGACACTCTCAGGAGAGAAAGCGTCATCTCCCATAGTGAAAAAGTAATCCCGAGCTTTTCCTCTCCGGACATGCGGCGGTACAGTTCTATCTGCTGGCGGGCACCTTCTTCCGGTTCCATCACCACCTCCTTGAAATGTCTTTAACCTTACCGGAACAAATCAAATAATCAAGTTAATCTTGCAAGTTAAAGGCGTATACCCGTCATTTGTCAGGCATGAGGTTTGAGCTTGAATCAATTGCCGGAAAAAGCTATTGTGCGCGGAACAAATTCTGATTGAGGGAAAAGGACGGAGAAAGATGGCAGCAGAAGCGGGGACGAATAATAATAACGATCGCAGAAAAAAAATCGCCCTTCTCATTATTACTGTTATGGCTGTCGTCGGTGTGGTGACGGTGTTTCTCTACATGCAATACCAGAAGACCCACATTACGACGGACGATGCCTATGTGACGGGCCGGATTCACGTGATTGCGTCAAAAGTGCCCGGTACGGTGAAGGCACTCCTCGTACAGGATAACCAACCTGTGAAGAAGGGGGAGCTTCTACTTGAAATTGACCAGAGCGACTACGATGTCCGCGTGCGCGAGGCCGAGGCGGCCCTCGGCGAAGAAAAAGCGAAGCTCGATGAACTGGCAGTCAAGGTTGACGTGGCGAAAAAACAGCTTTCCGAGCAGGCCTCTCGCATCTCATCGGCGAAGGCGAACCTCAGGCTCCAGGAAGCGAAACTGAAACAGGCGGAAGCCGATTTGAAACGGGCGGAAAGTCTCTTTGCAAAGGAAATCATACCATCGGATCAGGTGGAAAAGGCCCGCACCGCCTATGATGTCACCTTGGCAGGGGTCGATGCGTCCCGTGAAGACCTGAAACAGGCCGAGCTCGCCCTTGAAACCCGCCGGTCGCTGGTCGTACAGGCCGAGGCGGCGCTCAACTCCCAAGAATATATTATCAGGAAACAAGAGGCGACCCTGGAATCGGAAACGCTTCGTCAGGGGTATACAAAAATTGAGAGTCCTGTGGAAGGCTTCGTGACAGAGAGATCCGTCGAGGCAGGCAACCAGGTACAGGCGGGACAGCCGCTTCTCGCGGTGGTGCCTCTCAATGATGTCTGGGTGGTGGCGAACTATAAAGAAACGCAGGTAAAAAGTATCAAGCCGGGACAAAAGGTGAAAATAAGGGTGGATGCCTTTGGCGGCAAGACCTTCGAGGGTGTCGTGCACAGTATTATGGCGGGCACCGGCTCGGTATTTTCCCTTTTCCCACCGGAGAACGCGACGGGGAGTTATGTAAAGGTGGTCCAGAGAATTCCCGTAAAGATCGAGCTCAAAAGCGGAACCGATCCGGACCACATCCTCAGGGTGGGGATGTCGGTGGTTCCCACCATCCTCGTTGATTAATTTCCCCCGGAAGAATCCCTATGGCGGCACAGGTGAATAAATGGGTCGTCGGCCTGACGGTGATGATCCCCACGCTCATGGTGGTCGTGGACACGTCGGTAGTCAACGTCGCCCTCGACCATATCAGGGGAAGCCTCTCCGCCGGAATCGAAGAAACCACCTGGTCCATCACCTCCTATCTCGCGGCGAACGCGGTGGTCATTCCCATGGCGGGATGGCTTGCCCGTATCTTCGGAAGAAAACGATACCTTATATTTTCAATTGTGCTCTTCACCCTGAGTTCGCTCCTGTGCGGCCTTTCATGGAGCATCGAAAGCCTGATTTTTTTCAGGGTTCTCCAGGGACTCGGTGGCGGGGCACTGCAGCCGCTCTCCCAGGCTATCCTGCTGGAGACGTTCCCTCCCAAACAGCACGGTATAGCGATGGCCGTCTTCGGTGTCGGCGTTATGTTCGGTCCTATCATCGGGCCGTTCCTGGGCGGGTGGATTACCGACAACTGGTCGTGGCACTGGGTTTTCTTCATCAACATTCCCATCGGCATATTCTCGGTCCTGATGTGCCTTATCGTTATCACTGATCCTGACTACGTGAAGAAAGCGCTCGTAAAAATTGACTACTGGGGGCTGATGCTGCTGGGACTCGGGGTGGGGTGCCTCCAGATGGTCCTTGACCGGGGGCAGAGTCAGGACTGGTTCGCGTCCCCCTCTATCACCTGGCTCACCGTCATTTCTGTGATTGCGCTGGCCTTTTTTATCGTGGTGGAACTCTTTGCCGAGCACCCCATCGTTGACCTGAGGGAATTCAGGAATCCTTCATTCGCCCTTGGCAACGTGGCTGTCTTTTTCATCATGGTCAATCTATTCGGCAATCTCATCCTTCCCCCGATTTACGTGCAGACACTTATGGGATACACGGCGATTCTTGCGGGCATGGTTATCATGCCGGGCGGGATTGCGAGCCTTTTTGCCATGCCGGTTGTAGGCAGGCTGATTAACGTCTTCAATCCGAAATACATCATTGTATTCGGGATACTGATAATGGTCTTTGCCGCCCATCTCATGTCCCAGTTCAGCCTCCAGGCCGATTTTATGACAATAGTACAGCCGAGAATCATCTTTGGAGTCGGCATGGCATGCATGTTTATTCCTCTCATGACGCTCACGTTATCGAGCATTCCGAAAGAGGAAATGGGAAACGCAACATCTATCTTTAACCTGTTGCGAAACCTGGGAGGCAGCGTCGGTGTCGCCTTTGTGACGACCATGCTGTCGCGGCGATACCAGTTTCACCATGCCCGCCTTGCGGAACACATGTCGCCTTTTGAACTGCCCTATTACACGGGATCGCACCAAGTGTCGCAGTATCTGATTTACAAGGGTTTTGACGGGAGCATTGCCGATCACGCGGGAGCGGGTGTCATTTATGAGCAGTTGATCCGGCAGGCGCACATGATGGCCTTCAATGATGTGTACCATCTGATTTCCATCATGATGCTCACGATGATTATACCCGTCATGTTCATGCGAGCGACGAAACACTGATGGGATTCCGGATTTATCTCTTGGTGCCGAGTCTTGCAATTTCTTCTCTCATACGGTACTCACATCCTGCATTCCATTACTTCGATCGACAGGCGGAATTCCATGACCGACCGTTCCCATCTCAACGTGTTTCTCAATCCGGAATCCATTGCCGTCATCGGCGCCAGTGAAAAGCCCGGCTCGTGGGGGTCGTTTATCATGGACGGGCTGCAATCCTGGGGCTGGCCCGGCTCAATCTACCCCGTCAATCCCGGCGTGTCGGCCGTCTGTGGGGTCCCCGCGTACAAAGCCATTGCCGATATTCCCGGTTCTGTTGATCTCGCGGTCATTGCCATTCCCGAAAAAAATATCGAATCCGTCATTGAGTCGTGCGGCAGAAAGGGTGTCAGAGGAATTTCCATCATCACCGCCGGTTTCAGCGAGGCGGTGGATGGAGGACGGGAGCGTGAGCTTGCAATAGCGCGGCTCGCACGGTCCTATGGGATGCGTCTCCTCGGCCCCAACATCAGCGGCACCTTCAATCTCCACGCCCGCTTCAACGCGGCGGCATCACCCGGGAAGATTCTGCTTCCGACACCACTCGCCGGCGTTTGCCAGGGCGGCTATGCCTTTTATGATCTTCTGGCGTCGGGGGAGTCGCGGGGAATGGGGGTAGGAAAATTCATTCATACGGGAAATGAATGCGACCTCACCGTGACGGACTTCCTCGAACACTTCGGCAATGACGATTCCGTGAAGGGCATTCTCATGTATCTCGAAACGGTTCGTGACGGGAGGCGGTTCATGGAAACGGCGCGGGCCGTCACGAAAATAAAACCCGTCGTCGCCTATAAGGCGGGCAGGACGCCGGGGAGCGCCCGTGCGGCACAGAGCCACACGGGGGCGCTGGCAGGGCGCAGGGAACTCTTCGAGGGATTTTTCAGCCAGACGGGCATCATGCTTGTGCCTCACATGGAAATTCTCGTTCCGGCGGGACACGCGCTCATCGAGCGGCCGCCCATGCGGGGGAAGCGAATCGGCATCGTGACCGTGGGGGGTTCCTGGGGAGTTGCGCTGTCTGATGCCATGGAAGAGGCGGGGCTTTTTGTTCCCGAGCTTTCCGGAGAACTTCAGAAAAAACTCAGGGCTTTCGGAATGCCCCAGAGGGCATCAACGAAAAATCCCGTTGATATCGGGGCGGCGGGATTTGTCTTTTCCGTTGACGACATGGTGGCCATCGGAAGAGAAGTGCTTCGCTCGGGCGAGGTGGACGCTCTCATCCTGCATGGATTCGGGCGGCCCGGAATGATTGCCCAGGATACACCGGACCCGATCAAGTTCTACGCAGAGGTGGAAAAGGCAGTCATCCGCGGCTACGCGGCCCTGGAGGGGGAACTGCAGCGCCCCGTGCTTATCGGAAGTCACTACGCCCCCTCGCAGAGCCAGGTAATTTTCGATCTCAACAGCGGGGGAATACGCATCTTCAACCGGCTTGACGATGCGGCGGAGATTCTCTTCGTGCTCTCGGAGTACTGGAAGCGAAGGATCTGAGCGGCACCGCGCCGCCATAAAGACCGTGAGGTGTAAAGGATCTCTGCGCGGAAGGAGGAATGGAACATGTCCTTTCGAAGTTACGCCGGGAAGGCGGTGTACATCACCGGCGGTTCCAGCGGTATCGGGCTTGCCGCGGCCCGACTTTTTTCCTCGCTCGGCGCCCATGTCGTCATATTCGCAAGAGACCGGGAACGGGGGGAGGCGGCGCGCCGGGAAATAGAAAGGGCCCGCCTCTCGGAGAGCCAGTCAGTCGAGTACGTATCCCTCGACGTGTCGCGTCGTGATGACGTGGCGGCGGTCATGGAAAAGACAGTCGCGGTATCCGGCCCGCCCGATGTGCTCATCACGTCCGCGGGAATCCAGTATCCCGATTACTTTGAGAAGATTCCCTCTGAAAAATTCGACGAGATGCTTGGCACCAATTTCGAAGGTACCTGGAACATGATCGCAAGTCTCGTTCCTCACATGAAAAGGAAGGGGGGGCATATCGTTACCGTCTCCTCCATTGCCGGCATCATCGGCGTATTCGGCTACACCGCCTACAGCGCGACAAAATTCGCCGTCATAGGTTTTTCGGAATCCCTCCGGAGTGAACTGAAGAGGTATGGAATCACCGTGTCGGTCCTCTGCCCTCCCGATACGGACACGCCGGGGCTCGCCGAGGAGAACAGGACAAAACCGGCGGAGACGCGGGCCATCGCGGGGAACGCCGGCATCATGAAGCCCGACGACGTGGCGCGGGCGCTTGTGGCCGGGATGGAGCGGGGAACATTTCTCATCATCCCCGGCTTTGAAGGGAAGTTTGTGTGCTTCGCAAAACGGCTTCTTCCCCGGCTTGTGGAATTCATGATGGACAGGGACATCCGCAGGGTAGCGCGAAGGAGCGGCAGGCTTCAGGCATGATGAATGACCTTACCTATTTTTTCAACCCCCGTTCCATCGCCGTGGTGGGTGCATCCTACCATGAAGGGAAAATCGGATACCGGCTTGTCTACAATATCGTGAAGGGCGGCTATAAGGGAGAGATCTTCCCCATAAACCCGAAGGCGGGGGAGATTCTCGGCGTCAGGGTGTATGAGCATCTCAACGCCGTCGACGCCGTTCCCGATGTGGCACTGATCGTCGTGCCGGCGGCGCAGGTTCCCGACGCGATTGAGGAGTGCGGACGGAAGGAAGTGAAATTTGCAGTCATCATTTCGTCGGGATTTTCCGAGACGGGCAAAAGCGGGGCCGAAAAGGAAATCGCGTCATGCGCCCGCGGGTACGGAATGCGCATCCTCGGACCGAACGTCTTCGGCATCTATTCCGCGACGGTGTCTTTGAACGCGACCTTCGGGGTGACGGACATCCCGCCGGGGGACGTGGCAATCATCACGCAAAGCGGGGCCCTGGGGCTGGCGATGATAGGGAAGACCGCCGTCGAGAACATGGGGCTTTCCGCCATCTGTTCCGTGGGGAACAAGAGCGACCTCAACGAAGCCGACCTCCTCGAATATCTGATGACCCAGGACGAGACCAAGGTCATCCTCATGTACATAGAGGGCGTGAAAGACGGAGAGCGCCTGGTGGAGATGCTGAAGGAGGTCACCCGCCGCAAGCCCGTGATTGTCATAAAGTCGGGGCGCTCCCGGCGGGGCGCCATCGCCGCCGCCTCGCACACGGGTTCTCTGGCGGGGGCGGACAATGTGTTCAGTGATATCATGCGACAGTGCGGGGTTCTGAGGGCGGAAACAATCGACGAAGCCTTCCAGTGGTGCAGCTTTATTTCCGAGAGTCCCGTCCCTCACGGGGAGAATACCGTCATTATCACCAACGGCGGCGGCGTGGGAGTCATGGCCGCCGACGCATGCGAAAAATATGAAATTCCGCTCTATGATGATATTGCCGGGCTGGAAAAATTATTCGGGCCCGCGATTCCCCCGTTCGGCTCGTTTAAAAATCCCATCGATCTTACGGGACAGGCGTCGGCCATCAATTACGCGCAGGCCCTCAATGCCGCCCTCGAGAGCGACACCGTGAATGCCGTGATAGCCATTATATGCGGCACACCCGATGTGAGTCCGGAGATTCTGGCGGCCATGGTGAAGGATGTATGCGGACAGTTCAAGAAGAAGGAAAAACTCATCACCTTTTCACTCTTCGGCGGATTGGAAACCGAGAAGTGCCTCTCGATGCTCGCGAAAGAAAGGGTTCCCGCCTACGGCGATGTGTACCGGGCGGTATCGTCGATGGGCGCCCTCTATGCGTACCGGCGCGCCCTTGCGGAGGCGGGGGAGAGTTCGTGTGATGCAGTCATAGATGTCGACGCGGGCGCCATCGATGCGCTGGTGGAACAGGTGAGGGCGGGAGGCAGATTTTTCCTGCTCGCCCATGAGGCACAGGAAGTGATGAAGGCGGCGGGAATCACGGTGCCCCGGACGGAGATTGCGGCGACGCTCGAAGATGCCGTTACACGTGCGAGGGCTATCGGATTTCCCGTGGTCATGAAGGTGGTTTCGAGGGATATCATCCACAAGAGCGATGCAGGAGGCGTCATCCTCGATATAGACAACGAAAAGGAAGTGATTGACGCGTACGAGGCAATCATGCGCAACTGCCGGACGAAGGCGCCGTCAGCGCAGATAGAGGGTATTGAAATCACCGAAATGGTCTCGGAGGGGATAGAAATTATCGCCGGGGCCAGAAAAGATCCCTCGTTCGGTCCGGTCGTCATGGTCGGCCTCGGAGGAATCTACGTGGAGGTCATGAAGGATGTGGCATTCAGGGCATATCCCGGGGAACGCCGCCAGCTCCTTGCCATGATAAAGGAAATCAAGTCGTACCCTTTGCTTCTGGGTGTGCGCGGCGCCGGCAGAAAGGATATCGAAGGTCTTGTGGAGGTGATTGCGAAGCTCGGCGCGATCGTCAGCCGGTGCTCCGGCATCACCGATATCGAAATCAATCCCCTTGTCGTCTATGAGAAGGAACGGGGCGTCAAGGCGGTTGACGTGAGGATATTGCTCTCAGGGGATTCAAAGTAATTTGACGAGTCCGTCACGAGGTGGAACCCATGAAAAAGCTGGTTATTGCATCAACGGGAAAGAATGCGGGGAAAACGAGCATTATCGCGGGACTCGCCAAGGTCCTGGACAGGGGATTCACCTATCTCAAGCCCTTCGGCGATAAGCTCTATTTCAGGAAGAAGGTGCTCTGGGACCATGATGCCGTCCTGATGACTGCCATATTTGGAATCGACGAGAATCCCGAGTATCTCAGCGTCGGATTCAATCACAGAAAAATCAGGTATCTCTATGACGAGACATCGATACGGGAAAAACTGAATTCCATGATCTGCGATGTATCCGGAGGGAAAGAAATCATCTTCGTCGAGTGCGGTGAGGATCTCGCCTGCGGCGCCTTCGCGTGGCTCGATGCAGTCTCGATAACCCGCGCGATAGAAGGCGAACTTGTCGTGGTGACGGGCGGTGACGACGAGTCCATCATGGATGACCTCACGTTCCTGGGCGGGCACGTGAAGCTGCCGGAAGGCATGTTCAGGGGAGTGATTGTCAACAAGGTGGAGAACCTTGAGGATTTCAGGAGCATCTGCACCGGCCCCATAGGGGACATGGGTCTCGATATGCTGGGCGTTATTCCCTTCGAGAGCGGGTTGACGTATCTCACCGGCCGTGTTGTGGCGGAGCGTCTCTTTGCAAAAATCATCGCAGGTGAACAGGGGCTGGATAACCCCGTGAGAGGCATCTTCATCGCCGCCATGACCGCGCATGCCCTTCAGGAGAGTCCCGCCTTCAAGAAAGAACGCGACAAGCTTGTCATTACCGCGGGCGACAGGAACGACCTCATCATCGCCGCCATGGACAGCGCCACCTCCTGTATCGTGATCACGAATAACATCATGCCCGCAACCCATGTCATATCGAAGGCCGATGAGCGGGGGATTCCCCTTGTCCTGGTCGCGGAAGATACCTTTCAGACGGCGGGGCAGATCGAGGGCATTGTGCCCACCGTGACGCCGCATGATACGCGGAAACTAGAGCTGCTTGCCGAACTTGTGAAGACGCATGTGGATGTGGCGAAACTGATGGCACCGTAAAAGGTCCATCTTCTGCCTTACGCCGGGATCGGGCATCCGGGCCCGGGGGGATTTACCGGAATCCGCGGGCATCCTTTCCGTTGAGTTCCTTTTCAAAGGGTATCCTGATTTCGTAGACACCCTGTTCGAGATGGGTGGTCATGGGATATCCCGCCTTTGAAAACACCTTCATCATGCGATCATTCTGGGCGAGCACATCCGCGGTAAATCCCTTGATATTCTTTTCCAGGGCAATCCTGATGAGGTATTTCAGAAGGAAGGACCCGATTCCCCTGTTCTGCCACTCGTTGTGCGTGGTGAAGGCGACTTCCGCAAAATTGGTGATGGGGTCCCTGAAGTAGCGCCCGATGGCGATAATCTGTTCCTTGCTCTCCGGCTCTTCTCTTCCGATAACACCCATAATGGCCATTTTATCCTGGTAGTCTATGGCTGCGAGCGGCATGGCGACCTTGTGGGAAAATGAGCTGAGGTGCGTGAAAAAACGTGTATACACGTCCTGCTTCGGCAGGGAATAGATGAGATCCTGAATCAACCGCTCATCCGTGGACTTCGCGGGGCGGAAGAAGAGCGGCTCACCTTTCTTGTCGGTGAAGGTGGTTTCATATTCCTTCGGGTAGAGCACCGCGGGAAGAATCTGATCCTTGAACACGTACCCCTGTTTTTTCGCCGCACTCAGCAGTTCCTCGCGGAAGTCCGGGTGTGCGATATTGATGAGCGCCATCGCCCTTTCCCTGATTGATTTGCCGTGGATATAGGCGACGCCGTACTCGGTGACCACATAATGCACGTCACCCCGCGTGACCACCACGCCGCTCCCCTGGTCCAGGTAGGGAACGATCCGCGACTTCGTGCCGTCATCCGTGGTGGAAGGGAGCGTCATGATTGACTTGCCGTGGCGGGACATGGCGGCGCCCCGGACAAAATCAACCTGACCCCCGATGCCGCTGTAAAACTGGAATCCCACGGAATCGGAGCAGACCTGGCCGGTGAGATCGACGGTGAGGGCGGCGTTTATCGAGACCATCTTGTCGTTCTGGGCGATTATGTTCGGATTATTGACATAGCTGCACGGCCTGAATTCAAAGAGCGGATTGTCGTGAATATAGTCAAAGAGCCGGGTGGTTCCTATGCAGAAACTCGTCACGATTTTGCCGGGATTCAGGGTTTTTTTCCCGCAGGTGATTATCCCCGCCTCGACGAGGTTGATGATTCCCTCGGTGAGCGCTTCCGTGTGAATGCCCAGGTCCCTTTTTTCTTTCAGGTAGCGGAACACGGAATTGGGGATACGTCCCACGCCCGTCTGGATGGTGGATTCGTTTTCTATGAGTTCGGCAATGTACTGGCAGATGTTCTTTTCCAGATCACCGAGGGGTTTCGGAATGAATTCCAGGAGCGGTGCGTCGTTTTCAACAAAGGCATGTATCCGGCTCACGTGGATGAAGCTGTCGCCGTGGGTACGCGGCATGTGGGGATTCACTTCGGCAATGATGTAGCGGGCCGTGTCGGCGGCGGTTTTGGTGATGTCCACCGAGACACCGAGGCTTACATACCCGTTTTTATCCGGCGGCGATACGGTGATGAGCGCCACGTCGATGTGCATCCTGTTCCGTATCATCAGGAGGGGCACCTCGGATAAAAATATCGGCGTATAGTCCGCCTTTCCCTCCCTGATGGCGCTCCGGGTATTCGCGCCGATGAAGAGGGCGTTGTGACGGAAATGGCTGTCGTACCGCTCATCGGCGTAGGGCGTGTTTCCGAGGTCGAGGAAGTGGATTATTTCCGTGTCGGCGAGTTTCGGCGCGATGTCGATGAGTGTCTTCACCAGAAGCTGCGGCTCGCCGCAGGCCGAGCCTATGAAAACCCTGCCGCCCTTGGGTATCATCTGGAGCGCCGCTTCCGGCGTGGTAAGCCGTTCTCTGTATGTTTTTTCCCAGTCAAGAATCATTGTGCCGCCCCTTTCCCTCCTGGTCTCGCGCGGGTCGATTGTTTTGTAACACGGCAATAGGAATTCTTCAAGGTGGCTTCTGGTGAGGCCGAAAGGACCCGCAGCTCTTTTGAGTAGTCAATCACAAGCACTTTTTGCGAATAAATCAAGGCGCAGCGGAGGAAAGCGTTTTCAACTGTCTGAACACCGACGGAGTCGGGGCGAGTTTTGAAAACGCCCGCAGCGAGCCGTAGATTTATCAAAAAGCTGCTTGGACGACGAAAAAGAGCTGCGGGTCAAGGATGAATCCTCTGGGAGGTGGATTAAAATTCGCAATCGGTTATAATGATGGCATGTGCAGGTATGAAAAATACTTTCAATACGTGGTGTGGAACTGTGCCGAATAAAAAACTTCTGATTCGAAAGTGCGGTATTCTTGCAGTCTGCCTTCTCCTTACCGCATGTGGTGTCTGCCGGGTTCCCCCGGCATCGGAGGAATCGGGCCGGTGCACGCTTGCCGCAGAACCCTGGCCCGCGGCAGACCGCCTTTTCCGGGAAGATCCCTGCTGGCTGGGCGGCGACGGCGCCACCTCGGTGGACCTCGGTGAGGGAAGGGTGCTCTGGCTTTTCGGGGACAGCTTTGTGTGCCGGGACCGGCCGTGCAGTCGGCGTGACGCCATCATTGTCCGCAACAGCGTGGCCATCCAGTCGGGGTATGATCCCGCGTCGGCCACGATTACTTTTTACCATGGTTCTGAAGACGATATGCCCGCCTCTTTTTTCCCTGAGCGCGACGATGACTGGTTCTGGCCGGGGGGTGGTGTGCTGGTGGAGGGCAGACTCATCATCTTTCTCATGGAAATTCGTGGTGCCGACAATGAACTCGGCTTCGATGCGGCAGGATGGACCGCCGTCATTGTGGAAAACCCCCGCATGCCGCCGGGCGCATGGCGCTTTACCGAAGCGAGGGTCTCACCCAATGCATACGGCGTTATTATAGGTTCCGCTACCGTCCTCAGGGAAGGGGACTACCTGTACTCCTTCGGCGTTCATACAAAGACACATGACGTCTTTCTTGTCCGCTGGCCGGTCTCCTCGGCCGTTTCGGGAGATCTCTCACAGCCCGAGTGGTGGACCGGAATTGACGGCGGATGGATGCAAGAGAAACTGTTGAGGGACCTGCCCGCCCCTCTCTTTTCCGGCGGCCAGATCGAATTCACCGTTCACCGGGAGCCGCGGTGCGGGCGGTATATTCAGATCCAGACAAAATCGCTTACCGATCCTTCCCTGACAGTCCGGCTCGCGGCCAAGATAACCGGCCCCTGGTCTTCGGCGGACACGTTCTACACGCCCATAGAGGCGGGAAAGCCGGGGCTCCTCGTGTATGCCGGCGAGGCGCAGCCCGCGCTTTCGGGCGCCGACATGGTCTTTACCTACAACGTCAACACCATCGATATGGAGCGGCTTTTCGATGATGCTGGTATTTACTATCCCTTTTTTCTGAAAGGGACTCTGCACAGAGCGGAGATGCCGTGAATATGAAGCGCGTGACGATTCTGAAAGAGACCGGGGCGGATCCCGGTCCCGTGGCATGAAGAAGTTTAGAATGAAAAACATCGTCCCGCAAAAGAAGGCCGGTTCTTCAACGAATGCAAACGTCACGCTCAACACTCATGAGATCAGCACATTAAGAAAGACTGTCTACGGGCACTTCCGGCGGCACCGGAGGGACCTGCCCTGGCGGCGGACTGAAGATCCCTTTCATATTCTGGTCTCGGAGGTCATGCTTCAGCAGACCCAGGTGCCCCGCGTCCTTGAAAAATATGCCGCCTTTATTGAGACGTTTCCTGATGCCAGGACGCTCGCGCGGGCGCCGCTTCACCGTGTCATGAAACTCTGGCAGGGACTCGGCTACAACCGACGTGCCGCCGCGCTCAAAAGGGCGGCGTTCGTCATAGTGAATGACTGCGGCGGCGTGGTCCCCCGTAGCGAGGAAACACTGGTTTCACTCCCCGGCATCGGGAGAGCCACGGCATGTGCGATTCGCGCCTTTGCCTTCAACGAACCCGTGGTCTTCATCGAAACCAATATCAGGGCCGTCTTCATTCACCATTTTTTCCAGGGCGAGGAGGAAGTATCCGATGACCGGATACTTCCTCTCGTCACGGCCACGCTGGACAGACGAAATCCCCGCCGCTGGTACAGTGCCCTCATGGATTACGGGAGTGCACTGAAAAAGACTGGAACCAATCCCTCCCGAAGAAGCTCCCACTACCGCCGCCAGACGCCCTTCGAAGGCTCGAACCGGCAGGTAAGGGGCGCCATAGTGAAGGCGCTCGTGAAGAAACGCGGAATCGAAGAGAGGGAACTCGTGAAAGAAACGGGCTTCGCCACCGCCCTCGTGCGAAGCAATCTCGACGCGATGGAACGGGAAAGGATGGTGGTGAGAAGAGGGGGACGGGTGAAGCTGGGGCAGGGGTAAGGGTGCACACATGAGTGCGCCCCACCTATTTCAACCCGAATACGAGAAATCAGCGACTTCTTTTTCAAAAAAAAGTTCTCAACCGGCAGTGTAACGAGGGGGGGAGAGGAGGGTACGATTTGGATCGTACTTTTGGATCGCTACAGCCACCGGTCAAGAACTATCCGGTCAAATTCCCCGCCCGTTTAACATGCGGGGAATGTATGTTTGTTTTTACAGCCCCATGTAGCGGCTGATGATAAGAAGCATTATTTCAGATGTTCCCGCGTATATGGTCTGTACCCGGGCATCTCTGAAAATCCGGGAGATGGGATATTCCTCCATGTACCCGTAGCCGCCGTGAAACTGTACGCACCTCCCTACCATACTATTCAGCATTTCTGCAATCCAATATTTTGCCATGGACGCCTTTTTTACGATTTCCTTTCCTTCCATGTGGTCAATGACGAGGCTCTCGAGGAAGGTCCTTCCTATCTCCACTTCGGTGGCGATTTTCGCCATCTCGAAGGCGATATACTGAAACTTGCTGATGGGTCTTCCGAAAGCCTCGCGGCTTTTCGTATAGTCAATGGTGACTTTCAGCGCCTCTTCCGCCGATACCTGGCTCATCATGGCGGAGATGATTCGTTCCTGCTGGAGCTTTTCCATGAGGTAGTAGAAGCCGTGCCCCTCCTTTCCGAGCAGGTTTCCCACGGGCACCCGGCAGTCGACAAAAGCCATTTCCGCCGTATCCTGTGAGAGGAGACCCACCTTGTGCAGTTTTTTACCGCGTTCGAATCCCGGCGTGTCGGATTCGACGACGATGAGTGATATTCCCGTGTAGGGAGGGTCGGCCTTGGGATTTGTCTGGGCCGCCACCACGATGAGATTGCACAAAAGTCCGTTCGAGATAAAGGTTTTCTGGCCGTTGATGATGTAATGGTCGCCGTCCCTGACCGCGGTCGTTCTGATGGCCGAAAGATCGGAACCGGTGCCCGGTTCGGTCATTGCAACCGCGGTGATGTAATCACCGGTGACACAGCCGGGAAGCCAGCGTTTTTTCTGCTCCTCCGCACCGTAGCTGTTGATATAGGGCACGACAATATCGGAATGCAGGGGAAAGGCGAACCCGCTGCACCCGGTGGCTGCAATTTCTTCTATGGCGATGAGCGAGAAGAGAAAATCAGCTCCCACACCGCCGTGCTCTTCGGGAAGCCAGGGGCACAGAAATCCCTGATCCCCGAATTTCTTCCAGGTTTCCCGCGGGACCACTCCCGCCTTCTCCCATTCTTCGACATGGGGAGTGACTTCCTTTTCAAAGAATTTTTTGATTGACTGCCGGTAGATGGTGTGTTCCTGCGTGTAGTGCTTTTCCAGAAGCGACATGAGACCCCTCCTTTGCGTTACGCTGCACGTGGCGCGTCATTCGGGCCCTTTCCATATGATAAATGGGAATCGGGTGCAAGGAGAAAGAAGGGAATCCCCGTGTTGACTTAGCGGGATATATCGGATAAAAACTATCATACCATGCATTGAGAAGGAGGGATTTTGACGATGAAACGAAACACCTGTCGTCTCATCTCGGTCGTCATTGTGGTTCTTCTTATTCTCACCGGCTGCTTCTTTTTTAAAAAAGCCCCGCTGCCTGATTCGTCGAATCCGTCTTTTGTCAACACTGTCGGCATGAGCTTTGTCCTTATCCCGGCCGCCCCCTTCTACATCATGGGAAGCCGCCTGGAGGAGGCGGAGAGGTCCGGTGAAGAGGCGCAGTACAAGGTCGTCATGGAAAGACCCTTCTATATGCAGACGACAGAGGTGACGCAGGACCAGTGGAACGAAGTGATGGGTACGAAACCGTCCTTTTTCAGGAAATGCGGTGGTACATGCCCCGTTGAACAGGTGTCATGGAATGAGGTACAGCAGTTCATAGAAAAACTGAACACAATGGAAAATACGAAAAAGTACCGCCTCCCCACGGAAGCGGAGTGGGAATATGCCTGCCGGGCGGGAACGACAACCCCCTTCTCTACGGGTGCCTGCATCGGCGCCGATCAGGCAAATTACAACGGAAATTATTCTTTTGCCGGGTGTGCGCCGGGTGACTATAAAAACGAGACCGTCAGCACCGGAGGCATGGCGCCGAATCCCTGGGGGCTCTATGACATGCATGGAAATGTCTATGAGTGGTGCCAGGACTGGAAGGGCCCCTATGCCGGCAAAAACACCACGAACCCGGAGGGACCTTCAAAAGGAACCGAACGGGTGATCCGCGGCGGGGCATGGAACAGCCAGGCATACCAGCTGCGGACGGCGGCCCGTGCCGGGTGTGCGCCGGCGAGCTACACGCCTTACATCGGGTTCAGACTTGTCAGTATCTACTGACAGTGATGATGGCGTCGTACAAAGTCCGCCTTCCGTCAATAATGCGTTTCCTTCAATCATTCTCATCAGTAGGGTAAAAGTCCGGTGCCGCTGGCAGTGAATCTGCCGGTACAGTGCATGCGCCTTTCATGCGCCGGGACGAAGCCGGTGCTCCCGCCTGAGCAGCCAGGGGCCGACCTGTCTGCCGGCCAGTGAGGGCTTTCAGGGAGCGCCTCGTGCCGTTCCCCTATCTCCCATCCCCCTGATAATTACCAGTGCCACACCGCTGATGATGAGCGCCATCCCGGCGAGCATCCAGGTGTTCACCGATTCGCCCAGAATTGCGACTGCGAGGAGTGACGCAAGGACGGGCTTCAGGAAAAATATCATCCCTCCCATCTGTGCCGACGTATTGAGAAGCCCGTGGTAGTAAAGGACATAGGCGACCGTCGTGCCGATGACGGAAAGATAGAGCACGGGTACCCAGGCGTCCCTGAGCGTCCGGAGCGAGTCGGGGGAGATATGAAATGCCACGAAGGGAAGCAGAAGCAGGCTCCCGAAGAGCGATGAATACCCCATGAGGACCATTGCCCCGTAGCGGGCCACGAACCGTTTCGAGATGCACACGCTCATGGCGAAGAGCCATGCCGCGAGCAGCATGAGCCCCAGTCCCGTGAGCGACTTTGCCGTCACGGAACCCGTTTCAAGGGCGAAGCACAGGACGCCGCCCGTGCCGAGGCAGGCGGCAATCCACATCTCTGCCCGCCACGCCTCCTTATTGATGAAACGGGCACAGATGATGACGAAGACGGGATTGACACTTATTATGACGGCCGCCGAGACGGCCTTTTCAAGGATCAGAAGGGCAATGTGGTAGAGCGAGAGCGCGAGGGTGATGCCTATCGTGCCGTTGAGAAGAAAGACCCCGTAATCCTCGAGAGTAAGTTTCCGAATCCGCAGCCTGAGCAGGGGAATCGAGAGCGCGATGAGGACGATGCCCGTCAGGGAAAAACGGATAAAAGTGAGAACCACGGGATGAACCCGCATGCCGATGATTTTGCCTGCCACCTCGACGGTACTGAAGAGGCCCACTCCGCCGATGAGACTGGCGATACCGAGTAATTCATCCCGTGTCATAGTGTGTCGGTCCGATTACCACCGTGGTGTGCGCTTCTCCTTCTGGGCCCGCACGCCTTGAACCTGGAGCGATTTGCGTTGCCATCTATATTCTGACTTTTTTTACGAAGCCATCAGGAATGTCTGAGGCAAGGTAGACTAAAGTGCGGTAAAATTCAAGAAAACTCCGCACCGCGCCGCGTGAAAAGACTCCCGCGGGACCTGCTTGTATTGAAATAAAGGGACTGATGTGTTAGTTATACGCGCGACGCCGTGGACGCGTTATATCCTTACAGAATAAAAAGCGAACCCTATGCCGGTATTTGAATACAGCGCCCTCACCGCCGAGGGTAAAAAAATCAAGGGAATCGTCGATGCCGAGAGCATCCTCGCGGCCCGCCAGAAACTGAGGGAATCAAGCACATATCCCATTGATCTGAAGGAAACATCGGCACAGCTGAGGGCCGAAGCGCCGCTCGGTATCAGCATCGGCAGTTTCATGAAAAAAGTCGGCCTCCGGGAAGTCTCCGTCATGACGAGGCAGCTCGCCACGCTTCTCGATGCGGGCCTGCCCCTCGTGCAGTCGCTCAACGTTATTATTACCCAGACGGTCAATCCCCAGTTCAAGAAAACCCTCGCCCAGGTCAAAGAAGAGGTCAATGAGGGGAACAGCCTGGCCCAGAGTATCTCGCATTACCCCGCCGTCTTTTCGCCTTTTTACGTGAACATGGTGAGGGCAGGCGAGGCATCGGGTACACTGAACGTGGTCCTCGATCGGCTTGCCGATTTCAACGAAAGCCAGCAGATCATGCGGGGGAAGGTACGCGCGGCGCTCACCTATCCCGCGTTCATGTTCATCATCGGTTCCGCGGTCCTCTTTTTCATGACCACCTTCATCGTTCCGAAAATAACGGGCATCTTCGAGGAAATGCATCAGAGCCTGCCGGGCATTACCATCATTCTTATCGCGGTCAGCAACTTCTTCCGGTTTTACTGGTTTCTCATCATCATTTTCATTGCGGTGCTCGTCCTGGGTCTGCGCCACTATTTCACCAAAACCATCAAGGGACAGTACCACTGGGACAGGCTTAAAATCACCGTTCCCTTCATCGGTGCGCTGATTCACCGCATGGCGATGGCCCGTTTCAGCAGGACCCTGGGTACGCTTCTCCAGAGCGGCGTGCCTCTCCTGACCGCCCTTGCCATCGTCAAGAATGTCGTGGACAACCGTCTCATCGCCGATGTAATCAATAAGGCAAGCGGGGATGTCGAGGAAGGGCAGAGCCTGTCGGGCACGCTGGGGCAGAGCCCGCTGATTCCGCCCCTCATGATTCAGATGATTGCCGTAGGTGAGCAGAGCGGGAATCTCGAGGCAATGCTCTACAAAGTCGCCAACAGTTACGAATCCGAGGTGGAATCCAATATTACCGTCATGACGTCCATGCTCGAACCGCTGATGATCCTCGTGATGGGTCTTTTCGTGGCGTTCATCGTGCTGTCCATCCTGCTTCCCATCTTTGAAATGAACCAGCTTGTTCGATAGGATATGATACGTTTTATGAGAGGAGTTACCTATGAATATGAAACTCAATAACCGCGGATTCACGCTCATTGAACTCATGGTGGTCATCGTGATTCTCGGCATACTGGCGGGACTCATTGTGCCCAGGATAATGGGACGGCCCGAAGAAGCGCGGCGTGCCAAGGCGGCGATGCAGATGGAGAGCATCGAGACGGCACTGAAACTCTACAAACTGGATAGCGGAACCTATCCTTCTACTGAGCAGGGACTCCAGGCCCTGGTGGAAGCACCCTCGGTGGGCGAGCCTCCGCGGAACTGGAGGGAAGGCGGGTACCTGGAGAAGGGGAAAGTTCCGAAAGACCCCTGGGGGAATGACTATGTCTATATGTCTCCGGGCACCCACGGCGAGTACGATCTCCTGTCCTACGGTTCCGACGGGGAACCCGGCGGCGAGGACAAGGACAAGGATATAGCGAGCTGGGAAATTGAGTAAACGAGGGTTTACCCTTATCGAGCTGACCATCGTGCTTTTTCTCATCGGCACGATGCTCTTTTTTGCTGTGCCCCGCATCAGGGATGTGGTGCTCACCGATGACCTTAAGAAGACGGCGAACCTTCTCAATACCAAGGCGCGCCAGCTCAGGAGCGACGCCGTCCGGAACCAGGTGGACTATGTCATCAGCCTGGACCTTGACCACAATCTTCTCTACACCTTCAGCACGGACATGACACCCGAGGCGCTCCAGGAGGTAAAGAACCGTCCCTATAAACTTCCCGGGCAGGTGAAATTCGTGGATGTGTATCAGTTCGGGGAAGACAAGATTACCACCGGGGAGGTGCGCATCACGTTTTTCCGTAAGGGCTACACTGCGCCTGCCGTCATTCATCTTGCCCGTGGGGACGACTTCATGACGCTCGTCGTGAGCCCCTTTCTTCCTGATATCAAGACCTACGACAAGTATCTCGACTTTGACTACATATGACGGCGGTGATGGAATAATGCGGCAGAGTGACCGTGTGGGGCATATCCATGCGTGTGCCCGACGGGGTTATGATGGCAGGCCCGACACCATCATTGACACCGCAAAAATTGCCGCGTTCCCGAGGACGTGCAGTATGATGGGCGCCATGAGCTTTCCTTCCGCCTCATAGGCTGCGGCAAAGAGAATTCCCCCGGTCATTTGTGTAAACGGAATGCCCGCCCCCGGCGGGTGAGCGAGTGTGAAGAGAAGCGTGCTGAGGGTAATCGCCGCCGCCGCTCCCCATCGCCTGAAGAACCCGTAAAGAATCCCCCTGAAGAACATTTCCTCCGCCACGGGTGCGACAAGCGCGCCGACGAGTACGAACGCGATGCGCGTCTCCCGTGCTCCCGGAAGCCGTGTGGCGATGAGCCTCAGGGGGTCACTACCGAAGCCGGCGAGAATGAGCCCGAGGACGATGACGACAAGGCCGAATCCGAATGACCAGACAAATCCTTTCGTAATACCGGGGATTATCTCCCTCCGCCCAAGACCGATGGATGACATGCCGTTCCCGAACTGTGTAACAATTGCCGCCAGAAGCCCGATTTCGATACACCGCGCCACGCCGGTCGCCGTGAGCGGATGTACGGCGGCCATGATGGAGGCGGCGCGGGCGCATGCCTCCACGAGCACGACGGCAGCCACGGCGATACAGAAAGTTTTTACGTTGATTTTGTCTGCTTCCACCCCAGGCTCCTGAGTGCGCGATAGGCATACCACTGCACGTACCAGTGGTCCGAAGTCCTGATCCGTCCCTTCAGTACTTCAATCGCGCGGCTGTCGCCCCGTTTTCCCAGCGCCTCGATGGCTTTGCAGACCACGTTCGGATGGGGGTCATCGAGGAGCGTGACGATATCGGGGTACGTCTCCGGGCGTTGGCTCTTTCCCAGCACAAAGGCAATCCAGTAGCGTTCCGCCACATGGGTACCGGCGGGCATTTTCCGGTATGAGGGATAGTTACCGATTTCCATGCCCGCCCGGTCGATGGTCCGGAGCGCCGCCACCCGCTCACGCCAGTCCGGCGATTCCATTGCCATGGCCACCCTGTCGGGTGATACCACGTCGCCCTGTATATAGAAGGGAACCACGAGCACTGTCCCGGCGGCAAGGCAGGCCACCGATGCCGCGAGCGATGCCTTTCCCGCATTCATGAAAAAGGAGAGAGCAAACCGGCAGAGGCCGTAGATGATGATGTAAAGCGCGACGGGAAGCCCGGCGGCAAGGGAAAAAAAGGTGATGCGCCGAAAGAAGAGGTTGCCGTCGCCCTGTCGCGAGAACTCCCTGAGCGTCTCCGCGGGGCGGGCGAGAAAATCACCCGGCGTGCTCTTCACCAGCACGGCGCCTTCATGCTCAAAGAACAGCGTACCGTCCCGTTCCCTCACCGCGAGATCGGCACGGGCCGGAACGTCAACGGCAAGGTAATCGAACCGGGCCAGCGTTTTCTCGAGTGACGCCGCGAGCGCGGCATCCGGGATCCCGGTTATGCGGCAAGTTTTCAGCGTTTTCTGCTGGAGCGTCTTGAAGACCTCGGCGGGATACAGCGTGTGTGTGTAATAAAAGTCATTGACCCTGATGCCCGCCGGATTTGAGAGAAGGAGCGTATCCCGTACGTTGAGAAAAATCCACTCGTTCATAAAGGCTCCCCAGAGCGCCGCGATGAGGACGAGGGGAATCACCTGCGCCATCTCAGTGAGAACAAGCCTTTTCCCGGTCCGTGGCGGAAGTGCCTTTGCGGTTATCAAGAAGATAAGCGGTGGGATGAGAAGAAGGTAGAGGGAAACGAACGGGGAGAATTCCCGGATATTCGGAAGTGCAATAAGGATACCCCAGAGAAGCGCAAAGGGAATCAGAAGCATCTTTTTCCGCAGAAGAAGCCTGTCCCATATCCATGCCGCGGCGAAGGAGAGAACCGTGAGTCCTGCGCCGAGACTGAGCGTGAAAAAAAGCGCGCCGGCCAGAGCGGCGCCGGGCTCCAGAAGGCGCGGCATCACACGCTCGTTCGGGACAACAAGATATCCGGCGCCGGCCAGAGCGGTGAGCGTCTGATAAAGACCGCGGTTTGAAACATACACCTGAATTGTGGCGATGACGTGCGCGGCGAGAAGGCCCGGCATCAGTATTTTTAAAGTATAAGGAAGTCTCTTCATTATTGAGATAGAGGGAAATGGAGTGTGGCGACATGGTAGTCTCGCGACCGGGAAAAAGCAATATGGAAAATCGGGAATCGTTATTCGTAATTCGTCTTACGTCCCTTTCGTACATTCTTTTTGAAAATTACCACATAAAGGTGTATGTAGTCTGCCACCGAAAGTCACAAGGAGGATGAAGGAATGAAACACCGGTCTCTTGAGAAGATTCTATTGATAGTCGTGGCAGCTATCGCTGTCATGTTGTTTGTGTACGGGAACGCAGCGTATGCCGATGACAAGGCAGACTCGAAGGTGCTCGCCCGCATCGGCGACAAGGTTATTACCGAAGCCGACATAGCGGCGAGGATCGACGCCATTTCACCGCTTTACAAGGCCACGATGGACAAGGAAGGGGGGAAAAAGGCATTTGTTGAGAAAATGGTATACCTTTATATATATGCCCAGGAAGCCCGCGCGGAGAAGATAGACCAGGACAAAACCGTCAAAATGAAGCTTGACGATATGGCGAACAGCGTGCTTGCAAAAGAATACCTCAAAAAGAAAGGCATCGTGTCCCCGGAGGTCACGAAAGAGGAAGTGGAAAAGTTTTACCGGGAGCATGAAAAAGATTTCATGAAGGGAACGTCGGTGAAGCTCAGCGAGATTCTGGTGAAAACTGATGCTGGAGCGACGGACGACCAGGCGAAGGCGGCCCGCGAGAAGGCGCAGAAGATAACAGACGAAGTAAAGAAGGGTACCGACTTTGCGAAGCTTGCCATGAAATATTCCGACGACGAAAAGACCGCTTCAAAAGGAGGGCGCCTCGGCTATCTCACAAAAGAACAGATGCCTCCCGAAGTTGCAAAAACGGCCTTCTCCATGAAATCCGGCGATACCAGTGATCCAATAAAGACGGCGCAGGGTTTCTACGTCATCAAGGTTGAGGACAAAAAAGAGGGAACCAGGGAAAGTTTCGACGAGGCGAAGAAGCGTATCATCCCCATGCTGGGTAGGCAGAAGGAAAAGGAACTGGTGGATAAGGAAACGAAGCGGCTCGAAAAGAAGTACAACGTGAAGATCTACCTTGAAGATTCCGAGGTGAAACCCGCTGCGGCGGCAGAGGGAAAGAACTGATAAGAAGGTTATCTTCATAAGCTCATGCGTCACAGAACATTCAGGCAGGGATGGATCGTTTGATGATAAGGAACGCACGGGCTGGCCCATGTGCCGGCTCCCATGAAACGCTACCGGGCTCGCACGTTCAGAATTCCCGTGCTCCCGGCTTCACCCTTCTCGAGGTCATGATCGCCATGGCCATGCTCGCCATTACACTCGTCACCGCATTTCAGTCTCAGTCACAGAGCATCTCCATGGCCTCCGAGTCCCGTTTCGAAACAACCGCCCCGCTTCTGGCCCAGAGCAAGATGGCGGAAATCGAGGCGATGAAGATGAGCGACGTGAATGCCGGCGAGGGCGACTTCGGCGAGAAGTTTCCAGACTATACATGGCGCGTCGAGGTGAACGATACGGAATTCGAGGCGCTGAAAAAGATTGAAGTGAAGGTGACATCGAGCGCCCTGAAGTCGCGGAACGCATACCGGCTTGTCCTGTATCGTTTTGTGATGGAGTGATTTTGGAGTGGTGCCCGTCAGCTTCTTTTTCGCCGTCCAGGCACTTTTTGCATAAATATGGAGCTGGCTCTCAATCTGTTCGTAAAAAGTGCCTGTAATTGACTGCTCAAAAGAAGCTGACGTGCACTATGCTCAGCAGTTAAATGATTTGAAGGACTCCGGAATAGACCAGTGAACAGAAGAGGCGGATTCACGCTCATCGAAATTCTCGTCGCCATCGCGATACTCGCAACGGTGCTCACCTCGATCTACGCCGCCTACACGGGGACACTCAAGATAGTCAAAGACATGGAGTACACCGACACGATTTATCGCATGGCGCGGTCCACCATGAAGCGTATCACCGAGGATGTCGCCTCGATCTACAAGTACAAGGAAGGATTCGTCTTCAATTCCAGGTCGAGCGAACAGGCGGGTCCGGGATTCACAGACCTCTCGTTTCTCTCGTCGTCGCATCTGCCGTTGCGCGACAGCGATGGAGCGACGCTTGGAACAATCCGGTACTACGTGAAGGAAACCGAAGATAAGAACGTCATCCTCTTCAGAAAAGACACCCCCTTCAGGGGAGGGGATGACGAGGAGGAGGGGTCGGAGCCGGGTTTCATCATGTGTGATCAGCTGAAATCGCTGACCTTCACCTTCTACGACGCAAAAGGAGATGAATTCGAATCGTGGGACTCATCCGAGGATGGCAACGAGAGTAAGCGTGCCCCCTCCCTGGTGGCGGTACGTATTGAATTCATGAATCCCAAGGCGGAAGACAAGCCCTATGTGTTTACGACGAAAGTATTCATTCCCATGACGGGGGGCGCATGAGGAAGATAATCGGCAACGAGCGGGGTATCGCGCTCATTCTCGTGATACTCATTCTCAGTGTGATTGTCGCCGTGACGATACAGCTCAACCTCTCCTCGCGGGCCGAGGTATACGAGGCGGCGAACATGCGGGACGGCATCACGCTCACGTATATCGCCAAGTCGGGATTCAACGGCGGACGTGTCCTCCTGAAGGAGGACATGAACAACTTCGATTCGCTGACGGAAGACTGGGCACAGGCAGGTGCGGTATCCGCCGCCTCGGGGTCCCTCTTTGATGACGGGTACTTCAGCCTCGCCATTGAAGACGAGACCGGAAAAATCCAGGTAAACAGCCTGGTCCCCGGGAGCGGATTCAATCCCGATGTCGAAGCGGTACTGCTCAGGTTTCTGTCGCTTTCCGAATTCGGCCTCACCGAAGAGGAGGCCCGTGACATCGTGGATGCCATAAAGGACTGGATTGATGAGGATGACGAGGTGACCGGCTTCGGCGCGGAGGATCTCTATTATCGCGGCCTCAATCCGCCCTACCGCTGCAAAAACGGTCCCATGGATTGTATTGACGAGCTTTTGATGGTAAAGGGCGTCACCAGAGAACTGTACTACGGGGAGGGTGAAGTCCCCGGTATCTGCAAGTTTCTTTCCGTTCACGGAAACGGAAAAATTAATATCAATACGGCCCCCAAAGTGGTATTTAAAGCGCTCTCAGTTGACATCACCGATGAAATGGCCTCGGAGATGGATGCGTATCGGCGCGATGAGGCGAACGAACTTTCGCAGCCCGGCTGGTACAGATCCGTGCAGGGGATGGCTGACATCACGATACCGAACACTATTATCACCTCGAAAGGCAGCGTCTTCAGCATAACCTCGACCGGCTATCTGAATACCATGACAAGAACCGTGACCGGAATAGTAGAAAAAAATACCGAGAACAGGACCCTTAAACTGCTCTCCTGGAATGTACGCTGATGCCGGACAGGATACTGGGGCTCGATATCGGCCATGACAGCGTGAAGGCGGTGCAGGTGACCCGCGGCCTCAAGGGGTTCAGGGTGACCAATGCCGCCGCCATTACCATTAACGAAGAGAGCGGCATCTCCGGCGCGCTTTCCGCGCTCTTCGGCAATCCATCGTTCAGAGGGTCCGCCTGCGTGACGGCGCTCTCCATGAAATACTGTTCCTTCCGCACACTCCTTCTCCCGTTCAGGGAACGCAAGAAAATCAGGCAGACAATCGCCTTTGAGATGGAGCAGCACATTCCCTATCCCATCGACGACGTCATCGTGGATTTCATGATGGTGGAGCAGGGACCGCAGTCGAAGGTGCTCGCCGCGGCGGTGCCCAAGGAAGCGGTATCCGGCTGTATCAGGCGCCTTGAAGAGCACCACGTGGAGGCCCACGTCATCGATGTGGATTCACTGCCCGTTGTCGCCGCGCTTCTCGCCGGCGGGATCGCCGGAGGGTGCGGTCTTTTCTTCGATGTCGGCGCAGAGGATACGGCGGTGGTGCTCTTTAATAACGGCGCCATTGTACAGGCCCGCCACTTCGCCTTCGGCGGCGCCGCCGTCACCGCCGCGATTGCCCGTGCCGGCGGAATCGATGCCGTGCAGGCGGAGGCGTTGAAGCGGTCCGGTGATGCCGGGGAGACTGCGGCGGGTGTCCGCGCCGCCTGCCTGCCCTTCCTGCGTGAAGTGCAGAACATGCTGAAATTTATCGAGCTCAGGGGAGAGCTCGACACAAAACCTGAAGGAATAATCCTTACCGGGGGAGGAGCGCTTTCAGCGCCGCTCCGTGAAGAGATGGAAAAATTCTTTTCACTGCCGGTCAGGCTTGCAGACCTCTCCGGTCTCGGCGACCTCACCTTCGACGATGAGGCAAAGGCGTCGTGGGACCCGGCGCTCATGAACCAGGCGCTGGCGCTCGCGACCGGCGAGATGCGCAAAGAGCCGGGCTTCAATTTCGGACGCGGCGAGTTTGAACCCCGGGGAAAAGTGGAGAAATGGAAGAAGGACCTCATGCTCATCGCCGTCTCCGTGGCGGTCATCCTTCTCCTTGCGGGTGTCGATTTCTTCCTGGGCTACTACTATGAAAGGGCACATCTGAAAGAAGTGAAAGGCCGTATTAACGCGGTCTTTGCCGAGGTCGCGCCCGAGGTGACGAAAATCATCGATCCCGTGGGCCAGCTCCGGGCCATCATCGATGAGTCGAAAAAAACAGGTTCGGGCGGAAGCCTGCTTGCGTCCGGCATGACCATGCTTGACATCCTGAAGGATATCTCGCGGCTCGTGCCGGCGGAGATGGATTTTGTCATTTCCAGTTTCACCTTCGATAGCGGCTTCATTGAAGTCAGAGGTGAGACGGACAATTTCAACACCGTTGATGCTATCAAAATGAACCTGGAAAAATCCCCCTTCTTCAGGAGTGTAACCATAAGCTCCGCGAATCTCATGAAGGGTGAGAGCAGGGTCGGGTTTGACCTGAAGATAGAAATAAAGAGAAAGTAGATCCCGAAAGGACAGGAGGATTCACGACCGGCATGGATTTCTGGACAAAAATCCCGCTCTCGAAACGTGAAAAGCAGGTGCTCCTTGCAGGCGGCGCCTTCGTGGCGGGTTTCATTATCCTTCATTTCATAATCTTCCCCCTCATTGATGCGAAGGCGGGAGTCGCACGGGCGATACGCACGCAGGAAAAGGCGCTCCAGGAAATCATCGCGCTCAGGGAGGAATACCGCGGTCTCGAAATCGATTCGGGCGCTATCAGAAAAGCCGTCGCCTCGAGGCCGAAGGATTTCACGCTCTTTTCCTTCCTCGAACAGGAGGCCGGTCAGGCAGGGCTGAAATCGAATATCCAGTACATGAAGCCGTCAGCGGTGAATGACGCGGGTCCTTACAAACAGTCGATGGTGGAAATGAAGTTAGAGGGTATTACCCTCACGCAGCTTGTTGATTATCTGGCGCTCGTGGAGTCGCCGGAGTATCTGCTGGGCGTCAAGCGTCTGTCGGTCCGGCAGAGCAAGGGAAGCGAGGGCTACCTGAGCGTACTGCTCCAGATGGTGACATACCAGTAGGATTATGACATTTTCTCAAAAAGTCAGAACAGGGAGGGCAAAGTAAAAAGGTTCAAATGCAAGGCGCGCAAATTCTGAGGAATGAGGCGTACTGAAATGTACGCCGCAATGACGAAGAATGAAGCGCAACGCAGCAGATGGACTTTTTACGAAGCCATCATTATGATGCGATTCAAACCCTGGATAGGATATGTGCTCTACGGCGTGGCGGTGACGCTGGTCTTCCTCTATCTTCTCTTTCCCGGCGAGGCGCTCATGAGCTATATCAGCGCACGCGCCGAACGCGATTACCCGCAGTGGAATATCGAAATGGCCTCGGCCCGCATGGTGCTCCCCGTGGGAGTGAAGATGACGAACTGCACAGTATCCCTCAAGAGCAAGCCCGTAGCAGTGCTGAAGGCGGATTCCATGACGGTCCGGCCGTCGCTCTGGGGGTTTCTCACGGGCAATCCCTCAGTCTCTCTGAAGGCGAAAATGTATGAAGGGACCGTCAAGGCCGGGGTTGCCACCGTCACGTCGAAGGCGGGGAAAACGGTGGACCTTGATGTCAGTGTTAACAAGGTGGACATGGGGAAGTGCTCCTTCACGGAGGCGATATTCGGCCGCCGCATTGAAGGCACGCTTGCAGGGTCGCTCACCTACAAGGGAACCATGGGAACATCCATAGACGGTGACGGAACCGTCACCTTCACACTGCGCGGCGGAACCATACCGCTTTCGAGGGATGTCCTCGGTTTTGAAAAAGTTTCCTTTGACGTGGTGGATTCCGATCTTGTCCTGAAACGCAAAACACTCCAGGTCAAGAAGCTGAATGTATCGGGCAAGGAAATGAACGGCGACTTTACGGGGCGCATGACGCTCCAGGACAATATCATGAAAAGCGCTCTCTCGCTCCGGGGAACCATGGATTTCCCGGCCATGCGAAAAAAGATAACCATGACCCTGGGGGGCACGCTGGCCGATCCCGTTCCGAGGTTTAAATAGGCTCCATGCTGACACGATACAGATACATACTCATACTCGCGATTATCACGGCCGTCTCATACCTTGCGGTGGACATCATGTATACCGTGGCGGGAGCGAGGCTGGGCCGCGCCGGGAGTACCGCCATGACGGCGGAGAAACCGGCGGAGAAAAAGGCGCCGAAGCGCATATCTCAGGCGGAGAGCGATATCATCGTGACACGGAACCTCTTTGCCTCCGCCCGGCGCGCCGCGGCGGGAAAACAGTCCGTCAATGTGGATGAACTGCAGGCCACCTCGCTGAACCTTGTACTTCTCGGTACCGTGGCGGGTGAGGGTGACTTCGGCTTTGCCGTCATTTTTGACAGTTCCACGAAACTTCAGAAGCTCTACAAAGTGGGCGATTCCGTGGGATCGGCCACCGTGCAGAAGGTCATGCGGGGGAAGGTGGTCATCAGCGTGGGCGGCAAGGATGAAGTGCTCACCATGGCGGAGCAGCCGGTGGCGGGAGCAGGAGTAAAAGCCGCAGGCGCCGAGGCCACGCCCGGGGTGGGACATTCCATCCCCGTGAAAAAAGAGGAAATCGACACAGCCCTCAAGGACTTGAACGCCATCATGTCGGACGTGAGGGTGCGGCCCAATTTCACCGGCGGCCAGCCCGACGGATTCATGGTGACGAGGATAAAGGAGGGAAGCCTCTTCGAAAAAATGGGGATGAAAAACGGCGATATTATCAGGGGTGTCAATGATAAAACCCTGGGAAGTGCCGATGACATGCTCGCCCTGTACCAGCAGCTGAAGAGCGGCTCCCAGGTGAACCTCAACATCAGGAGGCAGGGTAAGGAGGAAGTGCTGAAATACTCGTTCCAGTAGCGGGAACGTGAAGGGGCAATCCGGCGTCATGTATGAATCGTTTTTCGGACTGAAGGAAAGCCCGTTTAACCTGACTCCCGACCCCCGGTATCTTTTTCTCAGCACGCAGCACCGGGAGGCGCTCAATCATCTCCTCTACGGTGTGAAAGAGCGCAAGGGATTCATCGTCATGACGGGGGGAATCGGGACGGGGAAGACCACGCTCTGCCGGGCCTTTCTCGCGGCTCTCGATGCCGCGGTGGACAGCGCCCTGGTCTTCAATGCCGGCGTATCCGACACGGAACTCCTGAAGACCGTCGTGCAGGAATTTGACATAAAGATGGGAAAGGGGCGGAAAACGAAAAAGAACTATGTCGACGCCCTGAACCAGTTTCTCCTGAAAGGGTTCTCAGAAGGAAGGAACGCGGTGGTTCTCATCGACGAGGCGCAGAATTTGTCACGCGGCGTACTCGAACAGCTCCGGATGCTTTCCAACCTGGAAACGGACCGGGAAAAGCTGCTCCAGATCGTGCTCCTCGGGCAGCCGGAACTGCAGGAGTTGCTCCAGTCGCCGTCGCTGCGGCAGCTCAACGAGCGCATCACGGTACGGTACGAACTGGCGCCGCTCGATCAAATACAGGTCCGGGAATATATAGAGCACAGGATTGCCGTGGCCGGTGACGGGAACGCGAAAGTCACCTTTGTGCCGGGCGCATACAAACTTGTATTCGGCTACTCACGGGGGATTCCCCGGCGCATCAATGCCATCTGTGACAGGGCGCTCCTTATTGCCTACACGAAGGATTCGCCCGTGGTCACGACCGGAATGGTCCGGCAGGCGACGCACGATATCGGCGGGGGGTATCTCCGTGGTTTCCCCGGCTTCCAAGGGGACCGGGCGATACTCATGGTGGTGGCGCTCATCCTCTCCGCCTGTACCATTTTCCTGATTGCGCTGGTGCTGTGGCAGAACTCGCTGTGACGGAGAAATAAAAAGAAAAATTATTCATTCCTGTGGCGAAACGATATGAGTTATATTAATGATGCGCTTAAAAAGGCGCAGAAAGAAAAAGACGGCCTCTACAAGTACTACCATACCATTATCTGGGCGAAGGACGGCGGGGGCGGAAAAGGGAAAAAGCGAAGAACGCTCATCCTATGCGGCGCCGCGGTGCTCGTACTGGTGATTGCCGGTGTGGTGGCATACAAACTCATCGCCGGTCCCGGAGTGAAAGCCGCCTCTTCCACGGGGGTTCGCCGGGAGGTCACGCAGGAACGCATGCAGGCCGCATCACGGGAATCGTCGCGCGACGCAAGAAAACAGATGGCGGCTGAAGATGTTCCGAAACTCTATGAAGAAGCGCTCTCCTTCCAGCGGGCGAAAGATCCTGCCGGTGCGGAGCGTGCATATCGGAAACTGCTTCGGGTGGATCCGCGGCATGCCCATGCATTGAATAACCTGGGAGTCATTTATATGAGCCGCCGGGAGTACGGCAGGGCGGCGATGATGTTTGAGCGGGCATCGACGGCCGACGGGAACTATACCGACGCGTACTACAATCTTGCCTGCCTGTACTCGCAGACGAAAGATGCCGGCACAGCGCTGGAGAATCTGAAAAAGGCATTTGCACTGGATCCCGCGGTGCGCACCTGGGCGGAGCGTGATGGGGACCTGGAGCCCCTGCGGTCGCAGGCGGGGTATAAAGAAGTATTCAGTAAAAAATGATGATGGCTTCGCAATAAAAAGTATTGAAAGAAGAGGGTAGAGGCGACAGATATATGAAAACGTCAATGAAAGTAATACTGGTGGCGGTTGCGGGGTTCTTCCTGTGCGTATCATGGTACATGACGCCGCCGATCGCACAGGGCGCCCGCGTAACGGGAGAGGACAATGTAATTTCAACCACCGATGAGCAGGGGGGCGGCGACACAAAACCCGCGGCCCCGGTGCCGGAGGCCATGAGACCTTTTACACCTCCGGCTCCGGTAGTACCGCAGGAACCCCGGCGCATTGAGCCTTCTCCCGCTGAAGACGCGGGTGCACCGGAAGAGCCTGCGATCGGAACCGTTGAAGCCGCGCCATCCGGCGAGGAAGTACCGGTATCCCCGCCTCAGGAAGAGGCGGTAACTCCCCCGGAAGAACCGGGGGCCACTGAACCCGAAGCCGGCATGCCGGCGCCCGAAATGGGTCAGGGAAAGCAGGATCGACGCCCCGCGGCAAGGCCCCGCACCCGTATTGCAGCAGGAGAAGCCGCTCTTCCCTCTGGAACGACGACCACGCCGGGTGCGAAAAAAATAGAGATGCCTCCGAAGGGTGCGAAGTTCGTCACCATCGACTTCGACGAGGTTGATATCAGGGTTTTCATAAAATTCATGAGCGAGCTCACGGGAAAGAACTTCATCATAGACAATAACGTCAAGGGAACGGTGACGGTCATGTCGCCCCGGAAGATATCCATCGACGAAGCGTTCAAGGTATTCGAGTCCGTCCTCGAAGTCCATGATTTCACCGCCGTGCCGTCGGGAGACGTAATCAAGATCGTGCCCTTCCGGAGCGCCAAGGAAAAGAGTATCGAAACGCTCCTCCGGGAAGAGGCGCAGAGTCCCGAAGACAAGGTGGTCACCCAGATAATCCCGCTCAAGTTCGCCGATCCCGAGGAGATGAAGAAAATTCTCACCCCCCTCATGTCGAAATCAAGCATCGCGCTTTCCTATACACCCACGGGCATGCTGATTATCACCGACCTCCTCTCCAATATCGAAAGGCTCATGATAATCATCCAGGCGCTCGACGTGGAGGGCGTGGAAGAGCAGATTGCCGTCCTGCCGCTCCAGTATGCCAATGCGGCGGAAATTGCCAAATCACTCACGCAGATATTCCAGAAGGGAGCGGGCCAGGCGAAAAAGGAGACCATCCAGGGAGGCGTGAAAATAATCCCCGATGACCGGACCAATTCGCTCGTCATACTGGCAAGTGAAAATACGAGGGTACGCATCAAGGAACTGATCGCACTCCTCGACAAGGAAGTGCCGCGCGGCGAGGCGAAAATCCGAGTGTACCGTCTGCAGAACGCCCAGGCGGATGAACTGGCCAAGGTCCTCGCCGGCATCCCTACGTCGAAAGACTCAAAAGGGGGCACAGCGCCGGCGGCGGAAGTGCCGGCTCTTTCAAAGGATGTGAAAATCGTGCCCGACAAGGCGACCAATACCCTCGTCATCACGGCAAGCAGGGATGACTATAATGTACTGGAAGAGGTCATCAAGCAGCTCGATGTCCCCCGGCCCATGGTGTACATCGAAGCCCTCATCATGGAAGTGAACGTGAACAAGGACTTCAGGCTCGGCGTGAACTGGATGGGCGGTGAAGATTTTACCTTCAATGATCGCCAGGCTTTGTACGGCGGGGGATTCACCGGCGGCAATATTCTGCCGAGCGTCAGTTCGACCGGTGCGGTAACCCTGCCAACGGGGCTTGCCGTGGGTGTTATCGGTGAAGCCATCACCATCGGCGGCGTTACCTTTCCGTCACTGAGCGCGGTGCTCCAGGCATATAAGAAGGATGAGGATGTGAATATACTCTCCACGCCGCAGATCATGACCCTCGACAATAACGAGGCGGAGATACAGGTGGGGGAAAATGTTCCCTACCTCACGCGGCAGGAAACATCGACCACCGACCGCGATTACAGCACCTATGAATACAAGGACGTGGGAGTGACGCTGCGCCTCACCCCGCAGATAAGCCAGGAACGGTTCGTGAAACTGGCGATTTTCCAGGAGGTCACCAAACTTGTCTCGCAAAGCGATGTGCGGCCCACCACGCTGAAGCGCACCACAAAAACCACCGTCACCATCAAGGACGCCAATACCGTGGTCATCGGCGGCCTTATCGGGGACGATGTATCGGATACGGAATACAAGATTCCTCTTCTGGGGGACATCCCCATTCTGGGATGGCTTTTCAAGTACAAGACTGATATCCGCGGCCGGCGGAACCTCTTCATCTTCATCACCCCCCATATCGTGGAATCACCCGTGGAGGCGAAAGCGATCTTCGAGGAAAAGCGCGAGCATATGGATTCGCTTGAGGAGGGGGTAATAAGACGGTACCAGTGGAATCGTGACGCCGCCAAGGAGGAAGGGGCGAACCCGGAATAAGCTGAAAAGAGGGGCGCGCGTACTGCAATCTCCCGCCCCCGCAGGACCTGCGGAAATACTTTTTTCCGGCTTGACCTCCGGGGTGTACACAGTGTAAAGTACGCTCACTAAACCCCTTCTTTCATGGTGATATAGGGTTTTTCAGTTCGATTCATCGCTTTTTCAGAAGGCGGCGAAGATGTATCGCCATTGTCTTAAAGAATCATCATCAACAGGAAACCAAAATAAGAGGGAGTCACGGTATGCATAGCATGCAGAAAATGTTGAGTGTATGTGTGGTGATACTCTCCGTCCTCGCGGTATTCCCGCCGGTGACGGCATCGGGGAGTTCAGGCAATACCTACTTTGACCTCGGTGTCTTTGCGTATGAGGGCGGTAAGTACGAGGAGGCTGTTGGAAATTTCAACCAGGCCCTCGCCACCGGCGCCGACAAGGGGCTCGTCTATCACTACCTGGGGAAAACCTATCTTGCCATGGAGAAGTTCGACGACGCCTCATACTACCTCGACTGGGCCTCGAAAATGAACCCTGAATTGCCGGGACTCACCTACGACAGGGCCATGCTTTCCTACCGGCTCTCACAGTATGCCGCGGCGGGGGACCTCTTCACGGAGGTCGCGGATAAGGAACCGGCCAATGTGCTTGCACGGTACTACGCGGGAATATGTCTCTTTAAACAGGAGAACTACAATGACGCGCTTCCCTTTTTCATCGCCGCCGGCGATCAGAGCCCCACGCTGAAGGGAAACTGCTCCTACTACGCGGGCATCTGCTATGCGAAAGTCGGAGACTCCCCGCGGGCGCTTACGCAGTTCAAAAACGTCAGCGCCGCCACCGACGATGAACTCCTGAAAAAATATGCCGCCTCATGGCTGGAGCTTTACGAGGCGCGCGAAAAGGCGAAAGTTGAGAAGCCCTATGAGCTCTACGCAAAAGTAGGGGTGCAGTACGACAGCAACGTGGTCCTCGAGCCGGTCAATGCTGATATCTATGCCAATGACGACGACTTTGCCATAGTGGGTTATTTTTCCGGCACCTATGATCTGCTCGCGACTGATGCATGGAGAGGGGGCGTCGGCTATACCCACTATCAGACCGGCTACAGCCGCCTCAGCGAGTATGCCGTCATCGGGAGCATCGGACAGCTGTATGTGAATTACCGCGCACATCCGTTCACGTTTTCCCTGAGCTATCTTCCCCAGTACTACTGGGTTGATGCCGACAGTTTTCTCATGCGCCACCAGGTGCGCCCCGAGTTGCTCTGGAAAGTGAATGATAAAGTGATCACCCGGCTCACCGCCAGTTATTACAAGAACAATCACTTTGAGGACAACGGCAGGGACGGCAATACCGTCGAGGCATCCTTTGATGCCTTCTACCGGCTGGGTGAGGAGGGAAGTTATCTCCTGGGAGGCATCGCGTACGAGAAGGAAAACGCCGAGAACAATAATTATGACTGCGGAGAATACCGCCTGAAGCTCGGCATCACCATGGTATTTCCCAGTGACGTGCAGGTGAGCGCCGTGGCGAAATACTACAAAAAGGTGTTCAAGAATGAAGATACCTTCTTCGGTGTCCAGCGGGAAGATAACAGGTATCAGGGCTCGTTTTCGGTGGAGAAGAAGCTCTGCTATGACTGGCTCTTTGTGGCGGGTGAATTCAGCCTGGCAAAGAACGATTCCAATATTGACAGCTTCACCTATAAGAGAAATGTGACAACGCTCTCGCTGGTGGCACGATATTAAGGAGACAGACTATGAGAGTATCGGAAAAAATATCAATCTATGCCGTATTCGGAGTGCTGGTCCTTTTCGCTGCCGTACAGGCCATGGCCGCAGGCGGCGCGTCGGGGTTGATTCCCGCGGGGCTCGTGATTGAAAACACCTTCAAGCCGGGACTGGGCGCGCCCGTGGGATCCGTCCTCTTCGTCGAAGGAGAGGCGCTTCTCATTCACGCCGATTCGAAAACCGGTTTCCGGGCCGCACAAGGGCTTCCGCTCTTCAAGAGCGACACCATCATCACCCGCGAGGCGGCACGCCTTCAGTTCGGCCTCAATGATGGGAGCCGGATGACGCTCTCATCGGGAACGAAGCTTGCCATCACGAGCAGCGTCTATGACCCCGCCCGGAATGCCCGCTCGTCGTTTCTCGACATGAGCGTCGGCAAGGCGCGGTTTCTCGTCTCGAAGCTCATCGGTGCGGGCAGCCTTGACTTCAAGGTGAAGACGGAAACGTCAGTCTGCGGTGTTCGCGGGTCCGACTTCATCGTGGTGGCGACGCCCCAGGCCACGGACGTGACGGCACTCAAAGAGACCGCACTCGAAGTGGGAAGTCTCGCCTATCCCGATGTGAAACCCATCGTGCTTGCCTCGTATGAAAGAACAGACGTCAGGAAGGGCGAGCTGCCGTCGGCGGTGACGAGAGTTTCTCCCGAGGAAATAGAAAGAATGCTTGACGAGTTCAGGGTCGCGCCCGCAGGGCCGGCGGCAGAGGGAGCGGCGCCTCCCGTAGGTATACTCGTCCCTCCGGAGGAACTGGTGGCGCCGGAATTTCCCGTCGAGGCAATGGAAAAGGGCGGTCCTGCACTGCCTGATTTCATGAAGGTGGAACTCTTCAAGGAAAATGTGGACAACGTGATTGACCAGCAGAATCAAATTTCCGAACAGGACCATGAACAGTCGGTAATCGACGAAATTAATAAAATGGACCTTCCCGGGATACCCGGGACCCCGCAGTAAGTGGAAAGGCGATAGTGGTACAGAGGCACAGAGGGGCAAAGGCATCCTCTCCAGTAGCTAATGGGAGAGATTAGGTGAGAGTGAGGCATAAAATCCCAGAGGCGTGGAGAAGGCGCATATTATAAGGTTAAAATTGAAAAACCCCAGTTATAAAATTCGCAAAGCAGGAGAGGGAACATGAAGCGTTTCCGTGGTTGTTCGATCATAGCAGTATTCGCCATCGCGGTCATCTGTATCTTCATGAGTCGAAGCGAAGTGGCGGCGGAGGGAGATCATACGTACACAGGAACTGCCAAAATCCAATATTCTGAACTGGGAGAATTGTTCGGGTTCGAATTTCCCTTGGGATATGAGCATATTGCTTGGAGTAATTCGATGGAGGGATTTCCTATAGTAGAGGGATTTTCCATAAGCTATACGGTGGATGATGGTGACGTCGAACTACTTGATTATCATACCTGGTCGGCCTATGATTACAGGGATGACGAAGGCGATTTCCCAGGTATTGTGATAGTGCCAGATTCATATATCGAAAGACAGAATGACGACGACTGGCTCATAATCGATAGCACGACAAGAACAATCGATGAAATACTCGACATTCACCAGACACTGGTGATGAAAAAATCGGAATCACGGGTAGAGTTGACGATGAGCGTTGAGAACATGAGTCCTTACCCCGTGAGCAACATACGGATAAAGCGGGTCTGCGACCTTGACCTCGATGTAGACAGAGACGACGGTACATATGGGTGGGCGAATGTGGCAGATACCTGGTTCGAGCTCCTTGAAAATGGAGTCCGATGCTACACGACGGTGCCCCCTTTAGGAAGAGAAGCACACTCGATGAGCATGTATGGTATTCCCACACCGACATGGTTCGGTGCCGATGATTTGTACACGTATTATGATGGTAGTATTGCAGATTTGTTCCAGAGAGACAATTATCCCGAATTTGCGCCGGGAGACTATCCGGTTAAGTATGATTACTCAATAACCCTTTCCTGGGATCTTGCTGGTCAAATTCTTGAAGAAGGGGACACGTCAAGCCCCGTGACCGTGGTCTATTCAATGGGTATTGAGGAAACCAACAAACCGAACGGCGAAACCACGGATAGTGCCGGAGTGCCCAAAACCGAATTCACGACGCTGGATAACATCTATGTGAGGGGAAGTCATTTCCCGGCAAACAGAGATGTAAATATATATATCGTTCCCGATCAGGGGTGGGCAGGCGGCGAAGCGATACCCGCGGATGTCGGGGACGGCATGAATACCGTGATGACCGATTCAGAGGGAAATATTAACGTAAATCTAATCTGGTCTTCGCCCCTTGAGGCCGGCGAGTATGATGTTGTAATTGACGGTTATGGCGGTTATGGCGGCATGTATGACTATGAAACGGATGCTGCCATAGGGGACGGCTTCGTGGGATTTACGGTCACTGCCCCTGAGAATGTAGGTCCCACAGCCAACGCAGGTCCCGACAAAACCGTGACTGAAGGAGAACAGATGACACTGGACGGGTCCGGCTCCACAGACCCCGATGATGGTATTGCCTCATATCTCTGGGAGCAGATTGGCGGTCCGCCGGTTACGATCGATAATGCGGATCAGGCGATTGCCGGCTTTACCGCTCCTCAGATAGGGCCGATTATTCTGCCGGAGCAGCTTTTCTTCAGGCTTACCGTGACGGATTTCGGCGGCCTTTCCGATGACGACATCTGCCTATTCAATGTCGTAAACAACCTTCCCCCGGTAGCAGACGCAGGAGCCGACCAGGCCATAATGGAAAACAAGAAGGTAACCCTCGACGGATCGGGCTCCCATGACCCCGACGGCGTCATCGTTTCCTACTTCTGGGAACAGACGAAAGGGCCGGCGGTGACCATAGCCGATCCTTCGGCGGTGACGACCACCTTCATTACACCCGGTTATGAGGAAGGTAACTACCTGCTTGAGTTCACCCTCACCGTGACGGACGACGGGGGACTTGCCGGACAGGATACATGCCAGGTGACGGTGGTTGAAAATATGCCGCCGGAGATCCCGGTCCAGACAGGGCCCGCGGATGGAGAACTCTTCGGGAGCGGCGAACCGGTCACCCTTACCTCCAGTCCCTATTCAGATCCGGAGGGTAATCCTCACGTGGAAACCTCATGGATGATACGGAGAATTGACCGCCCCACGTATGATTATCAGCATGTCTCGGTAACGGAACTTGAAGAGTATGTGGCGACGGGACTCCCTTCGGGACTCCAGTATGCCTGGATGGTGGGATACAAAGATATGGGAAGCAAGGACAATTCGTGGTCCGTGAATGAGTGGACCTTCACTGTGGGAACGTTTACCGTTGATACGAGCGTAAAGGTGCCCACGGGATGGGGCATCAATGATTACCTCATGGTGTCATTCACCATCTGGCCCGAGGACCCGGCGGCGACAAGCGCCTTCGGCGTGGCACCCGATACCACGAAGATTCGGATCGGGACTTACGACCCCACCCTCGGAGAGACAGGCGGCTACTTTGAGTATGGGGATCCCAACCTCTTCGTGAAGCCCGGAACCTCGTACTGGTTCCTTGTGAAGGGCGGCTTCAACGCTGTCATTGACGGCATTCCTGTGAGCCTCGATGTAGATGTCGACATTCCGCTCCTTTACAATGCCGGCAACGCAAATGGCTGGAACATGATTGCGGCGCCCAATAATGCGAACTACAAGTGGGATGATGTGGAAGTCCTCGAATATGATACCACCGGCGCCATCGTGCAGGGCCCGACGCGCATCGACGACCTCTCTTACGAGAATACCATGATCGACAAGAAGCTCTGGCGGTGGGAGAGCGGCACCTACGCTTCAGACACCGCCGAGATTGAGAAACACTCCGGTTACTGGTTGAAAGCGAAGAGGGCGAACGTGTGGCTCCGGTTCCCCGCAGACGTACATCTGGCGGCAAAGGGCATCACGGAGTTTTACGCATCGCTCATGATGAAGGAAGCGTCGAAAATGGCAAAGGCCTGGGGAATCACGCCCGCCTATGCCGCGACCGACACATCGGATACACCGCCCATGCCGATGGGAGGATTCACGGATACAAATACGGGTTCGAATTCCGCCTCATCTTCGAAGGAAGGCGGCAGCGGCGGCTGCTTTGTTGGGACAACGACCAGGCAGTAGACACAAAGGCACAAAAAACGTACACACTCTCACTTCAAACTTAAGGCGGGGCAGGGAGACGCCGCGGGGCGCTTCCTGCCTTGTGGTATATGGAGTACTTCATGGATAACGCGGCAGACAACAACAACTCAGCCATCAGCAGCCTGGGACTTTCCGGGGAGGCGCTTGACGAGGCGAGAAAAACACTCACCGCAAAAGGCGGCAGCATCGTGGAGATCCTCGTGCAGAAGAAAGCCGCCCAGGAGCTTGAACTTCTTCACGCCCTCTCCCGTGATACGGGTATTCCTTTCTGGCCCGAGCTTCCCGAGGAGGACCTCTCGGGAGACTTCACGGGGCGCGTTCCCATCCAGTACCTGAGGCGGTATAAAGTGCTGCCGTTGAAGCTTCCCGAGGGTACGGTAATTGCCGTCAACGATCCCTCGAACTTTCAGCCCGTTGATGATTTGAGGCATCTCCTCGGCATTGAAGGCGTGCCGCTCATCCTCTCGACCCAGCAGGCCATACTCTCCGCCATCAACCGCGCCTATGACAGAAGCAGCGGCGCCGCCGAGGATTTCATCCAGGACATGGCCGACGAGTCGGCGGACAGCATCATCTCGGAAATCGACGGAACGGCGGACCTTCTCGATGATACGAGCGATGCCCCGATTATCAGGCTGGTGAACCTCATGTTCGCGCAGGCCGTGAGGGACCGGGCGAGCGATATTCACATCGAGCCCTACCAGAACGCCCTCGCCGTGCGGTACCGCATTGACGGCGTCCTCTACAACACCATGCGACTTCCCAAGCGCATCCAGTCGTCCCTGATCTCCCGCGTGAAAATCATGGCGAAAATGAACATCGCCGAAAAAAGGCTCCCCCAGGACGGGCGTATCGACATCAAAATCGGCGACAAGCTCGTGGACATACGGGTATCCACCATTCCCATCGCCTTCGGGGAGCGCATTGTGCTGAGACTCCTCGACAAGTCAACGCGGATGTTTTCCCTCTCCGAGCTTGGTCTTGATGAGAAGAACCTTGATTTACTCGATTCGCTCATCAAGTCACCCTACGGCATCATCCTCGTCACGGGGCCCACGGGAAGCGGAAAGACGACCACCCTCTATGCGGCGCTTTCCACCATCAACAATCCCGATATCAATATCATCACCATCGAGGACCCCATCGAATACCAGATCGAGGGCATCGGGCAGATTCAGGTGAACCCGAAGATTGACCTCACCTTCGCGATGGGGCTCCGCTCCATCGTGCGCCAGGACCCCGACGTCATCCTCGTGGGCGAGATACGCGACCGCGAGACGGCGGAAATCGCCATTCAGTCATCACTCACGGGGCACCTCGTGTTCTCCACGCTCCACACCAACGATGCGGCGAGTGCCGTGACGCGCATCATCGATATGGGCATCGAGCCGTTCCTCGTATCCTCGTCGGTGATCGCCATCATCGCCCAGCGCCTCGTGCGTGTTCTCTGCAGCGACTGTAAGGAGTCCTACGTCCCCGACGATGCCTCGCTCGCGAAAGTCGGTATCGAAAGAGCTCAACTGAGGGATAACCGAGTCTACCACCAGAAAGGATGCCAAGCCTGCATGCACACGGGATACCGCGGGAGGAGCGCGATCTTCGAGATGATGGTCATGGACGACAATCTTAAAAAACTCGTGCTGAAGACCTCCGACGCCAACCAGATTCGAAAAGAGGCGGTCCAGGCGGGCATGCTGACCCTCATGCGGGACGGCACGCAGAAAGTCATCGAAGGAACGACAAATATTGAAGAGATCTTCAGGGTGACGCGGATGTAGCGGGGCGGCGGATAAAAAAATCTCACAGTGCACATTATTCAAGAAACACTCAAGAAACACTCAATAAAAGCTTGACATTTAGAGTTGAGGTTGTTAAAAATCACACAATCAATGTGGCTGCAATTAAGGTAAATTAAGGAGTTACAGAAAGGAGGTGGGGGCTGGAGGAGAGGGACAGAGCCGACAAGGTCCCTTAAAAAAGGAGAAACACAGCTTTTTATGAATGTTTCTTACATAAGCCGTGCCGCTGGCACGATCTGAAAAGGAGGTTATAGGCTGTATGAAAAGAAAATGGTGTGCATTGCTTGTATGTGCAATGATTGTGTCGCTGGGGCTTGCTGGATGCAGCAGCGATGACACTTCGGTGTCATCGTCGGGCGATACGATCAAGGCAAGTACGGAGGCGATCTTCACCGGTCAGGTGCTCAATGTGCTTGACAAGCCCATGGCAGGCGTTGCCGTCACGCTGTATGCAAAGAACAAATATACGACGAAGACGGACGACTATGGTAATTACATGATTACCGTGAGTCTCGGTGATGTAGTTGCCACGCCGGGCGGTGGATCGGGTACGAAAGATGATGTCAACATCGGTGACGGGGATATTGTAAAACGGACATTCCCCATTGAAATTCAAGAGAAGGGATATGCCGTATTCCGTCAGTTAGTGAACTTTGAAGGTGTACTCGGGTACACCGACGGAACGGGCGCGGTGGTCCTGCTTTCTCAGGTAGGCCAGTGCATCCCGACGGTATGGCTTGACCCCATCGTGGACAATTTCAAATTCACGGTATATGCGCAGGGTGTACCGGCTCCTTATGCTACTGTATCGCTCTATCCTGACTCTATGGACAATTACCAGGTTAGCAGTGAGAAGTGCGGCGATGACGACGGCGGCTGCTGGTACTATGGCTGGTACGAGACGGGTATCATTCAGCTCCATTCCGACGCGAACGGCGTAGTGGAAATAAAGGCTGAAGACGGAATCCCGGCACAGGATTACGATGTTTTTGCGGCACCCTACGATGTGAACGGGGACGGCATATTCGAGTATGACGCCTCCAACGAAACGCAGCCCTGGGGTGGTTTTGATCTCTGTATAGGCGACGGGCTCCTCGATCTCATTTATAACCAGGAATCCGACAGCTATGCGGTGACGCAGACCGCGTTTGCTCCCTCCGTTATTCTCAACGACGGACAAGGGTGCATCGATGTGGTATTCTGCAACATGGAAGATCTGAAAATGATCCCCCAGGCACAGTCGGCGAACTTCCAGATTACCGTCATGCTGGGCCGTCCGATCATGGTCAATGCGGACGGCGTGACCATTCCCGGC
>JAPLJO010000116.1 GCA_026388515.1 Deltaproteobacteria bacterium
GGTGATAATATCCGCGTACTCAAGTGGATCATCGACAGGCTGCACAACCGCGTCGGTGCACGCGAGACGCCGCTGGGGGTGGTGCCGCACGTAAAAGACCTTGATATTTCAGGTCTCACAATTCCTGAAGGGAAGGTGCGAGCACTCTTTGAAGTCGAACCGGAAGGCTGGCAGCAGGAGGTCCGCGACATCGGTGTGTTCCTTGACCAGTTCGGCCCGCGCCTGCCCTCTGAAATCAGAGAGGAATATGGAAAGTTTGCAGAGGCGCTGAAATAACGGATTATGTGATGGCATAAAATACTGACGAACATTTTTGGCACGGGGTGTGATCTCTGCACCCCTCTCATTTTATCTGTGTATCTGTTTGATGCGTCAGGACGAATTGATTATAGACGCGGTTCATAGTTTACATCACTTCAAGGAGGGAAATGATGACTGACAAGAGGAGGGACCTTGCCGGTCCCGGCATTGGAAACTACGAAGCACTGGAGAAGATTCTGCCTGGTGATTACGCATCTCTTCTGGATCCGAAGGACACGCAGAAAGCCGTTTATGCGGTCAAGAACTACATCGAAGAAAATCTCTGCAGGGAGCTCAACCTGATAATGGTCACGGTGCCTCTGATCGTTGATGTGGACAGCGGCGTGAATGATTATCTGGACCGCGACGGTTCGCGCACACCGATACGGTTTCACATTTCCAATGATCGAGATAAAAATCCGGTTGACGCGGAAGTGGTGCAGGCGGCGACGAAATGGAAACGGATGGCGCTCGCGCAGTTCGGCATGAAACCTGGGGAAGGGCTCTGCACGGACATGCGGGCAGTCCGCAAGGATTATTTTCTCGATCACGATCACAGCGCCTATGTGGACCAGTGGGATTGGGAACTGGCGATAACTGAAAAAGAGCGTACACTGACGTTTCTGAAGCAGGTTGTGGAAAAAATCTGGAAGGTCATCAAAGGGGCGGAAACCTATGCGCGAGAACTCTTTCCCGCACTGAAGAATGACCGTTATCCGAGCCTCCCCGAGAAGCTCACATTCATCCATGCCGAAGATATCCTCGAACGGTATCCCGACATGCCGCGCATGCAGAGAGAAACGGCGATTCTTCAGGATTACCCCGCGGTATTTATCTACGGCATCGGCTGGACGCTTAAGGACGGCTATCCCCACGAGATGAGGGCGGCCGATTACGACGACTGGGTCACGGAGACGGTCTCCGAAGACGGAAGGCCCATGCACGGGCTGAATGGTGACATCCTCGTCTGGAATCCCGTCACGAAAAGGCGCCACGAATTGACATCAATGGGCGTCCGCGTGAATGCGGAAACGCTGAAGAAGCAGCTTGAGATAACGGGCCAGCTTGATTTTCTGAAGCTTCCCTATCACCAGGCGCTGACGAATAGAACCATACCGCTCAGCATCGGGGGCGGCATCGGTCAGTCCCGTACGCTCATGCTGCTCCTCAGAAAGGCTCATCTCGGCGAGGTGAGTGTCACCGTATGGCCGAAAATTTTAAAAGAGATGTGCAGGAAGAAGAATATTGTTGTACTTGATTAACGGAGGTACAAAACGCACAGGGGCACATACACATGCGCTTTCCTTATCGGTACCCATGTCCCCGGTCTGTACACAGGAGCTCGGCCGGCACATAGGAGCAGAAGAAGCCGACGATTTTTGTGCCCTTTGATTGTGCGTCCCTGAAAGGCATCACCTCTGCAGATTGCATCATAGTCCGCTCCCTCAGACACAACCGCAAAAGAATTCTTGACAGTATCGAGCTTCAATATTATATATATCTATATATGGCGATATGGGAGGTTGTATGCGTAATTTCATCAAGGTCATGAAGGCGCTTTCGGACCCAAACCGGGTGAAGATGGTCAAACTACTCCAGCATCGTGTCATGTGCGTCTGTGAAATTCAGGCTTCGCTGGGTATTGCACAATCCACGGTGAGCAAGCATCTCAAAATCCTTGAAGATGCAGGAATCATCGCATTTTCAAAGGATGGTCTGTGGGTGAACTACCGCCTTGCCGACGGAGCGCAGAATCCCTATGCCGCGAGCCTTCTTGGAAACCTCCGTCACTGGCTTGAAGATGATGATGAGGTCGTAAAGCTGATGAGGCAGTCGCGCACTATCAACCGTGAGACCATCTGCCACAGTTGATTCATTGACATGTTATATATCGCTGGATTACGAAACGCATATGATTCCGGCGATCTGGTAAAAAGCGCCTTTGGAGGCGCAGTCACAGGAGTAATACTATGAAGGAATACACCAAGCTTTTATGGATTGTCGTTCTTTTTCTCGCAGCCTACTTTGTTCCCTGGACTCACCCCACCATACGCCAGGCAGGGCTGGAGGCGTTCCTGATGCTGCAGGAGTATGCGAGACAACACGTTCTGACCTGTCTTATACCGGCTTTCTTTATTGCGGGGGCGATCGCGGTCTTCGTATCACAGGCGTCCGTTCTCAAATATTTCGGCGCGAAGGCCAACAGAATTCTCGCCTACTCGGTGGCATCCGTATCGGGGACGGTGCTGGCAGTGTGTTCCTGCACTGTGCTCCCGCTCTTTGCCGGCATCTATACCCGTGGTGCGGGGATCGGTCCGGCAACGGCCTTTTTATATTCCGGCCCGGCCATTAACGTACTTGCCATTATTCTCACGGCACGGGTTCTCGGCTGGCAGATGGGACTCGCGCGAGCGGTTGGCGCGATTCTTTTTGCGGTCCTCACGGGGCTTCTCATGGCCTTTATCTTCCGTCAAGAAGATTCAAAGCGGACGGAGGGGAATTTCTATCTTCCCGAGCAGAAAGAGAAGGGGCGGACTCTTACGCAGGATGCCCTTTACATGCTTACGATGGTACTCATCCTGGTTTTTGCGGCGTTTGCACGACCTGGTTCGGACGAAGCGGAATTATGGAAATTTATTTTCGCGGCAAAATGGTACATCACGGCCGGATTGCTTCTTGTTCTCGCCTGGATGCTGAAGTCCTGGTTTAAGAAGGATGAACTGACATCCTGGGTTGATTCGACCTGGGGATTTGTGAAGCAGATAGCCCCGCTTCTTGCAGTTGGCGTCCTTGCAGTGGGATTTCTTCTCGGACGCCCTGGTCATACGGCCCTGATTCCCGAGCAGTACATCGCGTCACTCGTCGGGGGAAATTCATTATGGGCGAATCTCTTTGCATCGGTATCCGGGGCGCTTATGTATTTCGCCACGCTCACCGAGGTGCCCATTGTGCAGGGACTTCTCGGTTCGGGAATGGGAAAAGGACCGGCACTGGCACTGCTTCTCGCCGGCCCGGCCCTCTCGCTGCCGAGCATGATTGTTCTCGGTGGCATCCTTGGCGTGAAGAAGACCGCGGCATTTATATGCATCATTGTGGTACTTTCCACTGTGGCGGGAATGCTCTACGGTGCGATAGTTGCGTAGTATTATGAATAGAATGCACATAAAGGAGATGGAGATATGAAGATTTTAATTCTGGGACCCGGATGCCCGCGGTGTCACGAGACCGAGAAGGTCGTGATAGACGCCGCCGCAGAAGCCGGTGTAGCTGCGGCAATAGAAAAGGTTACGGATGTAATGAAAATTGCCGAGTTCGGGGTTTTCGGCACGCCGGCGGTGGTGGTCGACGGTAAGGTAAAATCAATCGGCAAGATACCGAGCAAAAATGAAGTAAAATCGTGGCTGAAAGAGGGAGCGTAAAGCTCCCGACCCATTTGTATATCTCACATGAACCGGAGGTTGACAATGACCGATTCAACTATCAGGAAGCTCTCCTTTCTTGACCGTTATCTGACGCTCTGGATTTTCATCGCCATTGGTGCGGGAATCGCCATTGGATATTTTCTGCCCGGCGTTTCCCGATTCGTCACGGGACTGCAGGTAGGCACCACCTCGATTCCCATTGCGGTGGGGTTGATTCTCATGATGTATCCGCCGCTCGCACGGGTAAAATACGAGGAGATGGGGAGGGTCTTTAAAAACAAGCGGATGCTCGTCATCTCACTTCTGCAGAACTGGGTCATCGGTCCGCTTGTAATGTTTACGCTGGCAGTCATTTTTCTCCACAACTACCCCGAGTACATGATCGGCGTCATACTCGTGGGGTTGGCCCGGTGTATCGCCATGGTCATTATCTGGAATGAACTGGCCGGCGGCGATCGTGAGCTTGCCGTGGGTCTCGTAGCCTTCAATGCCATTGCCCAGGTGCTCTTCTACGCCGTCTATATTTATTTCTTCATCACCCTCATGCTGAACTGGCTCGGCCTTACCGAGGGGCTCAATATCCACGTGTCCATGGCGGAATCGGCGAAGACGGTTTTTATCTATCTGGGAATCCCTTTCCTTGCGGGACTCATTACGCGATATTCCGTGATACATGTGAAGGGCGAGAAATGGTTCAACGAGGTTTTAATGGCCCGTCTGGCCCCGGTGACACTTGTCGCTCTCCTTTTTACAATAGTGGTCATGTTTTCCACCCAGGGAAGCAAAATCATCGAGTCACCCTTCGACGTTGTCCTGGTGGCAATTCCGCTCCTCTTTTACTTTCTCATCATGTGGTTTGTGACATTCTTCATAATCAGGAAGATCGGCGGCACCTATCCCCAGACGGCAGCCGTGTCCTTCTCGGCGGCGAGCAACGACTTCGAGCTTGCCATTGCCGTGGCCATAGCCATTTTCGGCATCAGCTCGGGACAGGCCTTTGCGACCGTCATCGGACCTCTTCTCGAAGTGCCGGTGCTTATACTGCTTGTCAACGTGGCGTTGTGGTTCAAACGAAAGTACTTTATAAAAACACATTGACGTTCATACTACTTTATGAATTAAAGTAGTATCCTCGCAGGGTGGCGGGATGATGAAAATTGACAAACCTTTCATAAAGAAGATTTCTTTCCAGATAGCCTGTATTGTAGTGTGTTCGTTTCTCGCAGGGCTCGGTCTCAACCTTATCAGGTCAGACGGAATAGCGCTCATCGGGGATTACACTGCTGAAGAAGAGCACGTTATTGATTACAGGGGAATCAGCACCGTTACACCTGAAGAGGCCGAACAGCTTCACGCTGACGGCGCGGCGGTTTTTGTCGACGCACGCTCGCAATGGGAGTATCAGGAAGGTCATATTCCCGGGGCGATACTCGTTCCATCGCACGAGGCCCCACAGTATCTGACTGAATTTCGCAAAAAGGTCCCGAATACGTCCTCAGCGATTATCACGTACTGCGACGGTGAATACTGCGCTCTCAGCAAAGACTTGGCATTATTTCTTCGGAACAACGGGTATACGAACGTGCATATTCTGGTGAACGGCTGGGGTGTATGGCAATCGCGTGGCTATGCGGTCGAGCGTGGAGGTGCCGTTGACAACCCCGCACGGGGAGGCAATTCGCAATGAAAGACCGTATCGTTCTGGTAATTCGCATCGTACTCGGCGGTGTCTTTCTTTATGCGAGTGTTCATAAAATTCTTGACCCCGCAGGATTTGCCGCCGCAATCTATAACTATCGCATTCTTCCCGATGAGCTCATCAACATTGCCGCCCTGGTGCTTCCCTGGGTCGAACTGATTCTGGGGATATGTCTAATCGGTGGGTGGTGGCTGCCCGGCGCGGTCGCTCTGACTAACCTTCTTTTTATCACCTTTACGGCGGCGCTTTTATTCAATGTGGTGAGGGGTATTGACATCAACTGCGGATGTTTTTCCACGGCACCCGATTCTTCAGAGGCGCCGTCAGCGGCATGGTACGTCTTGAGGGACCTGCTGTTTCTGCTCTTCAGCGGGTATCTTTTTCTATATGTACTGCGGCGGGGAAAGAAAGCTGATAATGAAACGCCATAAATCAACCGGCTGCTTCGCGGATTGATAATTTCTCAAAATAAATCCGATTGATAATTAAATGTCCGCAGAGGAAGGTAAATGATGAAACGTGTGTTGTGTATTGCGATAACAGCGCTGCTCATGTGCGCCGCTACGGCTGATGCAGGACAAGCCCAGAATGCGGAGGCAATTCCCCCAGTCCCCACCCCCGGCATGGTTACCATGGTGGATCTGGGAGCGAATAAATGCATCCCCTGCAAGATGATGGCGCCGGTGATCGAGGAATTAAAAAAAGAATATGCCGGCCGGGCTTCCATAGTATTTATTGACGTGTGGGAGCGCCGCGAACAGGCACAACGGTTCGGCATCCGGGGGATTCCAACCCAGATATTTTATGACAAAAACGGCAAAGAAGCCGGCCGTCACGTGGGGTATTTTGATAAGAAAAGCATCGTTCAAATATTTGAACAACTGGGAGTAAAGTAGGAAATGCTGAACGAGCTCTTTGTGGCGGTAAACCAGTGGATGGGAGGGAGCGTGGCAATCGCCGCATTCGGTTGTTTTGCATGGGGCATGATCAGCGTTCTTTTAAGTCCCTGCCACCTGGCGTCAATTCCTCTGGTTGTCAGCTATGTCGCCGGGCAGGAAAAGATCGTCGGTACCCGCGGCGCCGCCCGGTATGCCGTGATTTTTACGATGGGTCTCTTCATTACAATAGCCCTGGTGGGGATTATTTGTGCGCTGTTGGGTCGAATGTTTGGTGAGATCGGCCCCTGGTGGACGGTTCTGGTGGGAGCGATTCTCATCTGGGTGGCACTGGATATGCTCGGGGTTAAAGCCTGCTCCGTCTCTGGAAGCTCCCTGTCAAAGCTGCGCGTCAGGGGAATCGGCGGCGCATTTATACTGGGACTGGCGTATGGCGTGCTCTCGGGTTCATGCACATTCGGTTTTATCGCGCCCATTCTTGCGGTCATCACCATACAGGAAAAAATTGCCACCGGCATTTTGTTCATCACTCTTTTCGGCATCGGCCACTGCGTACCTATCGCCGTAGCGGGCTCAAGCGCAGCCTTGGTCCGTGATCTGCTGGAAAGCTCACGTTTCCAGCAGGGAAGTCTGTGGTTCCGGCGGATAGCAGGCGTGGCTATTGCGGTGCTGGGGATATATTTTATCCTGCGTCCATTCCTGGAACAGGGATTATCGTAAGGTGATACCGGAAGGTCGACGCACGGTCATTTGAGCTCTTCCATGGAAGTTTTTCAGCTTTGCGTGAAAGGTTCTCTGTAGTATAAGGGGGCGCGTAAGGTAACCCGCACTTTCATGGCGCATAACACCGGACTTCCGTTATATAAACCATCATCGTAGATTGTAAGGAGGAATAAAGGATGAGCGACGTCTACCGGGAGCTTTCAAAGAAGATAATGATGGAGAACTCAGTTCTGATTCCTGAAATATGGAAGATCGTATGCTCCGAAGAAGAGGCGAATATTCTGAATGCGATGCCGGCGACGCTGGGACAGCTCGCGGAAAAGTTCGCGAAATCACGGGATGAAATGAAAGCGGTTCTCGAAGATCTCTTTCATCGCGGGGTGGTCTTTGACTACGAAAAGGGCGGTGAGACGTTCTACCGTATGCCCCGCCATATCGTTCAGTTTCACGACGCTACCATTCTCTGGCAGGAAGCGCCGCAGAAAATGATCGACCTGTGGGTGAAATACATGAATGAGGAATTTCACCAGATACCGGAGCTGCTCACGTCAATCAAGTACCCGCCGTTTTTCCGTGTCATTCCCATCAACGAAGGTATTGCCTCCAAGAGTACCGTGCTGCCCTACGAAGATGCCCTGAAGATAGTGGAGCAGGCGACGAATATAGCAGTCACGAAATGTACCTGCAGGCTGATCATGAAAAAATGTGACAGACCTCTCGAAGTCTGCATGCAGCTCAATAAGGGCGCCGATTATGCTATCCGCAGAGGCACGGGGCGAAAGCTCACCGTCGAAGAGGCAAAAAAGATGTTGAGAGACTGCGAGAGGGCGGGTCTCGTCCATACGACTGAAAACAAGTCAGGTATAGGCACAGTGCTCTGCAACTGCTGTGAATGCTGCTGCGAGGCGATACCATATATGCGGCATGCCGCTACGAGGGGAATCGTTTCTCCGAGCCGCTACCGCGCCTCCGTTGATATCGAGTTCTGTTCGTCCTGCGGTTCCTGTGTGGATATCTGTCCCGTAGATGCGATTGCCCTCGATGACGAAGGTTTTGCAGTGGTTGACGGGGATCTCTGTATAGGATGCGGACTTTGTACCGGAGCCTGCCCGGTGGAAGCGATCACACTCGTGCAGGTGCGTGACGAG
>JAPLJO010000114.1 GCA_026388515.1 Deltaproteobacteria bacterium
TGAGACCGTGTCTCCCGGCGTTCCCCGTATTTCGCGGCGATCCTTCACGATGAAGTGTTCGCACGCCTCATCGCGGATCACTGCATCCACGCCGCACTCGCCCGCCATGACAAGGAGTGAGATATTCGCCAGTGTATGGTCAATGCGCCCGCCGAGGGCGCCGAGAATGACGATGTGATCGGGCTTCATCTCAAGGGCGCGCGCGAGGGCAAGCTCCGTATCCGTTTCATCCTTGTGCACGGGATGACGCTCGATACGGCTTCCCCTCTGCATGAAACCATCGAGTGTCGTTTTATCCGCCGAATCCATATCGCCCACAATGAGGTCGGGAACGATGCCGGTCCCGACAAGGTGACGGAGCCCGCCGTCGGCGCAGATGATCACCGGGCCTCCAAGTAGAGCGATTGTCCGCGAAATGAGTCCGGCGTCCTTGATGGCGCCTCCCGAAATGATGACCACGTTTTTTTTCATGGAGCCTCCGGGTACTGCAAAATGAAAAAAGGGCACGCCCTCAACGGGTAATGCCCTTTAACAGATCATTCACGACCTCCCTACGCTGGCATTACCCAGATCAGGTTCAAAGGGTATTATCTCAGCCGCAACGGCACCCCTGATACACTATTCCGATTTGCGATGTATCGTACGCGAAGCGCTCCCGGGAATCAAGAAAATACTTGACGTGTCGGCACTGGTAAAAGACTTGCCGTGGTGGAGTATATTGCCCTGGTCAGGGCTTAAGAACCGCCAATCCGAATACTTCCCTCGCATTCCTGGTTGTCACACGGGCCACTTCTTCATAGGAAACGCCCTTTATAGTGGCCACCGCCCGGGCCGTCACTGTCACGTACAGCGGCTCATTTCTTTTGCCTCTCTTCGGTTCGGGCGTAAGAAAGGGGCAGTCCGTCTCCACGAGCAGGCGGTCCAGAGGAGTCTTTCTCACCACATCCCGGAGGATGGAGGAGTTTTTATAGGTGACGGTGCCGGGAACGGAAATATAATACCCCATGTCGAGACACCGCTTCGCCATGTCATAGTCACCGGAAAAACAGTGGACGATTCCCCTCACGCTTCCGTTCCACTTCTCCAGCATGGTTACAATTTCTCCGTGGGCGTCCCGGTCATGGATGATGACGGGCTTGCCAAGCTCACAGGCCAGTTCCATCTGTTCTCCAAAGCACCGGATCTGAACGTCCCGCGGTGAGAGGTTTCTGAAAAAATCGAGCCCTATCTCGCCATAGGCAACCACCTTCCCGTGGGCGGCAAGCGCTCGTAACGTATCATAGGTTTCCTTTTTTATATATTTCACGGAGTGAGGATGAATACCCACGGTGGCAAAGACCATCTCGTATTTTTCCGCCATGGCTATTGCTTTGCGGCAATCGGGAAGATCGATCCCCACGGTGACAATGCACTCCACACCGCCTTCCTGTGCCCGCCGGATCACCTCATCCCTGTCCCTGTCAAACTCTTTCAGCTCTATATGAGCGTGCGAATCTATAAGCATCCTTACTCCCTCAGGCGCGGGTCAAGGGAATCCCGAATCCCTTCGCCGAGAAGATTATAGCCCATGACCGTTATCAGGATGGCAAGACCGGGGTACAGTGAAAGCCACCATGCGATATCGATGTTGTCCTTTCCCGCCGTGAGAATATTCCCCCAGCTCGGCGTGGGCGGCTGCACACCGATGCCCAGGAAACTGAGCGCGGACTCGGTAAGTATGGCCCCCGCCACCCCGAGCGTTGCGGCAACGAGGACGGAAGACATGGCATTCGGCAGGATATGCCTGAAGATGATGCGGAAATCCCCGGCGCCGATGCCCCGTGCCGCCTGTACGAAATCCCTCTCCTTGAGGGATATGAAATCGGCTCTCACGAGGCGCGTGATGCCCATCCATCCCGTGAGGCCGATGACAATCATGATATTCCATATGGACGGCTCAAGAAATGCAATCACGGCGAGAATGAGAAAGAACGAGGGGAAGCAGAGCATGATGTCCACGAAACGCATGATGACCGCATCAACCCATCGTCCATATCGCGTTCGGATCAAAGGGCGATATCCACGGCGAGAGAAAGGAAACAACGAAAAGGAACACCACGATGACGCCGCCCGCCACGGCCATTTTGTTTTTTAAGAATCGGTTCCGGAAATCATCCATACTGCTTCACTTCACCCGTATCCGGGGATCGGCCACGGCATAGGATATATCCGCAATCAGGTTTCCCAGGAGCGTGAGTATCGCCCCGATAAAGAGGACGCCCATGATCACCGGGTAGTCCCTCGACATGACGGACATGTAGAAGAGCTGTCCCATGCCGGGTATCGCAAAAATCGTCTCGAAAATCACACTCCCGCCGATAAGCCCGGGCACGGAGAGCCCGAGAATCGTAATCACCGGGAGCAGCGCATTTCTCAGGGCGTGCTTGTAGATGACGGTCCTTTCGGAGAGACCCTTGGCCCGTGCAGTGGTGATGTAGTCCTGTTTGATCACCTCCAGCATATTGGAGCGCATGTACCGCGAGAGACCCGCAAGACCGCCGAAGGCGGAGAGCAGGACCGGCAGAAGCAGGTGTTTCGCCATATCAAAGAGTGCTGCAAAAAAAGACACCTCCCCGTAGCCGATCGAACGGAGCCCGGAAATGGGAAGCCAGTTCAGCTTCACACCGAACAGAATCATGAGAAGGAGGGCCAGCCAGAAGGTCGGTACGGCAAAGCCTATAAAGACAAAGACCGTGGTCGCTTTGTCGAAGAGGGAATCGCGGTGGACCGCCGAGAGAACGCCGATGGGTATGGCAATGACGATAATCATGAAAAGTGACAGCACGTTGATGACAATCGTAATGGGGATACGCTCCATTACCTTGTCAACGACGGGCCGGTGATCCGATGAAAAGGAAGTCCCCAGATCAAAGAGGGCGAGCTTTTTCAGCCACAGCAAGTACTGGACATGGAGCGGCTTGTCGAGATCGTACATCGCCTTCAGGCGCTCCTTTGCCTCAGCGGAAACCTGGGGATTGAGATCCGTCTGGAGGTCCGTGGGCGATCCCGGAGCGAGATGGATCACGACAAAACATATGATGGTGATTCCGAGGAGAAGCGGAATCATAAGGATAAGCCGTTTTGCGATATATTCAGGCATATGCGCCCGCCTCAGTGTCTCATTGTGACTGCCCGAAAAGCCCCATGGACTTGATGTTTTTCATGGTCCGCCTGAACGCCGCCTCATTGTGGGGCTCCAGCGTGATGAGCGGCAGCGAATCCATCGTCTTCAGATACTGGAAGAGTTCTCGGAAAGGAAATGTCCCCTCGCCCACGGGCAGATGATCATCGCGGGAGCCGCTATTATCGTGGAGGTGAACCTGCCGAATCGCGGAACCGAGCCTGTCCAGCCACGCCTTGAGCGGTTCTTCTGAAAAGACATTGAAATGCCCCGTATCAAAGCAGAAAGAGAGATTCGGCGAGGCCGGCAGGGCTTCGATGAGCCGTGCGATGTAGTGAGGGCCCCCTTCGTACACATTTTCCAGGGCGATGACCGTATTCATCTCTTCCGCGAGCGTAAGGAAATACGCCCAGGTATCACGGCTGTTCTCGAGCCACGCCTCCTCGTTCGACACATAATACCGCTCATCATATGAGGGATGGCAGACCACGCTCAACGGCTTGTAGTACGGGATGAGGTCAAAGACCTGCTTCAGCCGGTCCTTCGTCACCTCCCTCACTTTTCTGTCCAGGGCGCCCGGCCTAAGGTCAAAGAACGGGGCATGAAACGTCACGTTCACCCCTGCACCGGAAAGTATACGGGCCGTCTCGATGAAATCGCCAGTGGTAAACCGGTCGAGTACGAAACAGTTGAAGCCGATTTCGGGATTCAGTTTTTCGCGGATGACGAGGGGAAGATGCTCATCAATGAGCATCTGGTAGGGCATGTTCACCTGGACTTTCCGCATCACGTCACGCATAACCCACCGTCACACACGCAATTCACGCGCATTCCTCTACCATATCGACACTGATTCCACAACGGCGCCGGGATGACGTCATAAATTTTTCTTGACAGGGGCGGAACGAAAAGAATATAGTGCATCACTTTTTGAAAAAGGGAGTTTTCGATGGGCAGTACCACTCACGCAACCTACTTTTATTTTAGCTACTATTATAGCGTGGGTTCGGTGTGCCCGTCGCCCGTGAGTAGCTAACTCTTTCAAAACTACGAAACGCAGGCCATGGGTAAACCGAACGGTGTACACCATGGCTTTTCTGTTTCTGAGCCATGGCGAACGAAAGGTCCCATGGCTTTTTTATTTTTTAGGAATGCAGCGCAACGCAGAAGATGGACTTTTTACGAAGCCATCTAAGGAGGTGTACGGTGATTATTGTAATGAAACGAAGTGCGACGGACCAACAGATCGATGCAGTCGTCCAGTGGATTGAATCGCTCGGCTACAAGGTTCACCTGTCGCGTGGCACTGAGCGTACTATTATCGGCGCTGTGGGCGATCAGCGCGGCAAGGAGAATCTCCGTCTCGTCGAGTCGCTCCCGGGGGTGGAAAAAACAGTACCCATCCTGAAGCCCTACAAGCTCGCGAGCCGCGAATCAAAAGAAGGCAATACCGTCATCAGGGTAAAAGACGTTCAAATAGGCGGCGGCACGTTCGTCGTCATGGCCGGGCCCTGCGCCGTGGAGAGCGACGAGCAGATGATGGAGAGCGCCTATGTGGTAAAAAAGGGCGGCGCCGATATCCTGAGAGGCGGCGCCTTCAAGCCGAGAACGTCGCCGTACAGCTTCCAGGGAATGGAAGAGGAAGGACTCAAGCTCCTGAAACGGGCGCGTGAAAAGTCGGGATTGCCCATCATCACCGAGGTCGTCAATCCCGCCGACGTGGACCTTGTGGAGGAATACGCAGACGTGTTCCAGATAGGCGCGAGAAACATCCAGAACTTCGCCCTTCTCAAGGAAGTCGGCAGGGCGAAGAAACCGGTGCTCATCAAGCGGGGCATGATGACGACCATCGAGGAACTCCTCATGTCCGCAGAGTATATTCTTTCCTCAGGCAACAGCGAGGTCATCCTCTGCGAACGGGGTATCAGGACCTTCGAGACTGCGACGCGAAACACCCTCGACATCAGCGCCGTGCCCGTCCTTAAGGAACTGACCCACCTGCCTGTCATCGTGGATCCGAGCCACGCCTCGGGCAACTGGAAATACGTGCGGCCGCTGGCCAAATGCGCGCTGGCCGTGGGTGCCGACGGCATCATGATCGAAGTGCACCCGGATCCTGAAAAGGCCTTCTCCGATGGAAAGCAGTCGCTCAAGCCGGAAAAGTTCTATGAGCTTATGGAAGAGCTGCGGCTCATGGAGAAGTTCATCATGAAAGAGACGGTGGTGGTGCAATGATTAAAATCAAAGTGAACCTCGACCGGTACGCCCCCGCGTCCTACGATATCTGCATCGGGAGCGGCATTCTTGACCGCGTCGGTCTTCTCATCGGGAACGGAACTCCCGCAACGCGCTACATCATTGTGAGCGATACGACAGTCGCCTCGCTCCACGGTGAAAAACTGAAGGTACTCCTCGGCGGCATGGGATATGACGTTCACCTGGTCACCTTTCCGCCGGGCGAACGGTCAAAAACGCTTGGCACCGCACTTGCCGTCATCTCCTCGCTCCTCGAACTCGGGGCCGACCGCGCTTCGATGCTCATCGCACTGGGCGGAGGAGTGACGGGAGATCTCGTGGCGTTCATCGCCTCCGTCTACATGCGGTCCGTGCCGTATGTCCACATACCGACGACGCTCATGGCGCAGGTGGACAGCAGTATCGGGGGGAAGACGGGAATCGATCTTCCCGAGGGGAAAAATCTCCTGGGCACCTTTTACCAGCCCAGGGGCATCTTCATCGATCTTGATCTCCTCTCCACTCTTCCCGACGAAGAATTCAGAAACGGGCTCGCCGAAGTCCTCAAGTACGGCATCATCGAAGACCTTCGCCTTTTCGACCTTCTCGAAGGAAGCGCCGGCGAGGTGATGGCACGGAACCGGGCGATTCTCGAAACCATCGTCACGTCGTCCTGCACCATCAAGAAAGGGATTGTCGAAATCGATGAGCGGGATACCGGTGTGAGAAGGGTGCTCAACTTCGGCCACACCGTGGGTCATGCCATCGAGGCGGAATCGGGCTACACCATATCCCACGGCAATGCCGTGGCGGCGGGAATGGTTGCCGCGGTGCGCATATCAGAAAAAGGAGGACACCTCCTCCCACAGGACCGGGAGCGCATCGAGGGGCTTATCAGGACCTACGGACTTCTTGACCGCATACCGGCTTCGATTTCGACAGATAGCCTGATGGCACGAATGACAAAGGACAAGAAAAAGAAGGGCGATGCGATTCACTTCGTCCTCCTCAGGAAACCGGGGATACCTTTCATTCATGCCTCGGTGAAGCAACGCATAATCCGTGACACCCTGGAGGAGATGCACGCATGAAGAATTCAGAGCTCACACGGCTGCGTCACAGGATACGGAAGACCGATGAAATGCTTGTCGAAGTATTGAACGAGAGGTCGCGCCTTTCCATTGATATCGGCAAAATCAAGAAGCGCCGCCACATGGATGTGTACGATCCCGCCAAGGAAATGGCCGTCTACCGCCACCTTGACGAAATGAATGCCGGACCTCTTCCGCCCCGGGAGCTGCACCACATCTTCAGGGAAATCATTTCTTCATCGCGCGCGCTCCAGGCCCCGGTATCGGTTGCCTGCCTGGGGCCCGAGGCGTCATTCTCCCACCTCGCCGCCCGGCATCATTTCGGGGAGGCGGCGCAGTATGTCTCGCTTCCCACCATCTCAGATGTCTTCGACCGGGTGGAGCGCAAGCAGGTCGCCTGCGGCGTAGTACCCATCGAAAACTCCCTCGAAGGTTCCGTCGCCATGACGCTTGACCACCTTCACACGACGCCGCTCACCATCAGGGCCGAAATCCTGCTCCCCATCCAGCACTGCCTGCTCTCGGCGGCGGCGAAAATCAGGCCCCTCAGGCAAATCTACTCACATCCCCAGGCGCTTGCCCAGTGCCAGCAATGGCTCACCACTCACCTGCCCCGCTGCGACCGTCACGCCGTGGAAAGTACCGCAGTAGCGGTCCAGAAGGTTGCCGGCGACCGCGAAAGTGCCGCCATAGGAAGCAGGGAGGCCGCTACCCTTTACGGGCTGAATGTTCTTTTCGAAGGGATTGAAGACTACCACACGAATGTGACCCGTTTCATCGTCATCGGCGAAGGACTCACCGCGCGCACGGGGAACGACAAGACTTCCATCCTTTTCGGGACCCGCCACGAGCCGGGTGCCCTCTTTCACGCGCTGGAACCGTTCGCGAAGAAAAAAATCAATCTCGTCAGGATTGAATCGCATCCCATAAAGGGGACCATGTGGGAGTATCTCTTTTTCGCGGACTGCACCGGAAGCATTGCCGATCGCACGGTCCGGTCGTGCCTCGCGGCATTGAAGAAAAAAACGACTTTTTTCAAGATTCTTGGTTCATACCCCGCAGGAGAAATCCCGGCATGATATGCCTTTCGATATTGAAACGGACACACGAAGAGGCCCTCGCACTCATGGAGCGATATACCGGCCTCTGCGATATTGTTGAACTGAGGCTCGATTCCATGGTGAATCCCGACCTGAAGAAATTGTGCAGCTCCAGGAAGTGTCCCGTCATTGCGACGAACAGGAAAAAGGGTGAGGGGGGGTACTTCGAGGGTACGGAGCGCGCGTGTGTTGCACTTCTGTGCGAAGCCGTGGAACGCGGTGTGGATTTCGTGGATATGGAACTGCGTACCGGCACGGAGGGGGCGCAGATGATTGCGGATGCGCGCGCACGTACAAAGAAGCGGACACAACTCATCGTCTCGTACCATGATGTCGAGGGAACCCCGTCTCTCAGACGGCTTCAAGCGATTGCGTCGCGGTGCAGGGCGCGTGGCGCCGATATGGTAAAAATCGTCACCCGCGCGAGGGTGATTGAGGACACAATATCAATACTGCAGCTTCTCCATCACGCCCGGGCAACGGAGACTGCAATGACGGCGTTCTGCATGGGTCCGGAAGGGCGATTGAGCAGGATTGCGGCGCCCTTCTTCGGCTCCCGTATCAGCTACGTCGCCGCCGGCGAGGCCGATGATACGGCACCGGGACAACTCACCATCAAAGAAATGAACACCGTCATGGAGATACTAAGGCGACGAACATGACACGCGACCTCTATGCACTTTTTGGCAACCCTGTCTCGCAGAGCCTTTCACCGCTCATGATGAACACGGCATTCGCGAAGCTCAATATGCCGGCCCGGTACGCGGCGTTCCAGGTGGATCATGCAGCCGACATCAGAAAACGCATGGATACCCGTTCGCTCCGCATACGGGGAGCGAGCGTTACCATACCCCACAAGGTGGCAGTGATGGACTGCCTTGACGGTCTGACGGAAAGTGCGGGGGCCATCGGCGCCGTCAATACCATCATCCGGGCGGATGACAGGCTCACCGGCGACAACACGGACTGGATAGGCATCATCCGGGCTCTATCGGAGCATATGGAGATTGCGGGAAGCACGTTTCTTATCGTGGGGGCGGGCGGCACCGCGAGAGCGGCGCTGTACGGCATTATCTCGAAAGGCGGCATCCCCTCCGTCACCAGCCGTTCCGCCGTAAAGGGCGAAGCACTGGCGAAGGAGTTCGGGTGCGACTTTCTCCACCCCGACGACCTGCCCGGCGTCATTGCAGATTGCCTCATCAATACGACACCGCTCGGCATGAAGGGATACGGCGATGCATCACCCGTTCCGTCGGGAATACTTGAGCGCTTTGCTTCGGTGATGGATGTCATCTACAATCCCCCGGTCACGAAGCTTCTCAGCGATGCAGCGGCGCGCGGATGCACCACGATTTCGGGTGTCTCCATGTTCGTCAGCCAGGGCGCTGAGCAGCTGAGGCAATGGACCGGCATGACGCCCCCTGAAGAACTGATGAAACAGGTGGTCATGGAAAAACTCACAATATGATTACGATACAGCCACTGCACAACCTCGACGCCACGGTACGCGCACCCGGCTCGAAGAGCCTGACACAGCGCGCGCTCGTGATTGCCTCGCTCGCCGCGGGGACCTCGACGATTACCCATCCGCTCATCGCGGACGACACGCGCTGCCTCATCGAAGCACTTCGCCTGCTGGGGGCGCACATTGATGAAGATGAGAACTCGCTCCGCGTTACCGGCACGGCGGGCCGGATACAAAATCCCGGCACCAGGCTTCTTCTCGACAATAACGGCACGGCGCTCCGTTTCCTGGTATCGGTTGCCACCCTCGGCGTGGGACGTTATATTATCGACGGGAGTGACCGGCTGAGGGAACGCCCCGTGAAGCCTCTTCTCGATGCCCTCGCGGTACTCGGTGTCGAGAGCCGGACCGTCGAGAACTGCGGCTGCCCGCCGGTGGTGATACAGGGGCGGGGAAGACTGGAAGGCGGCACCGTTACGTTCAGGAATTCCGAAAGCAGCCAGTACATCTCGTCGCTGCTCATTGCCGCGCCCTGTGCCGCGGGCCCCATCGAAATCAGGGTCGAGGGGGATATGGTGTCGAAGCCTTACATTGATATGACCATGGATGTAATGAAACGGTTCGGCGTGGAAGCAGCCGCGCATGAAGGTGCATATCGTGTGAACGCACCACAGCACTACCTTCCCTGTGAGTTCGCCGTTGAGGGTGATATTTCGAGCGCCTCATATTTCTTTCTTGCCGCGGCCCTCTGCCGGGGAAAGGTACGGGTTGAAAATCTGAACGCCGGCACCATCCAGGGAGACCGGCGGGTTCTTGATATTTTTCAGCGTCTCGGCTGCCGTGTTTCGAAGGGAGACGGCTGGATTGAGGTCAATGGAGATGTGACCTCCGCGGGCGATTTTCTTTTTGACATGGCCGACATACCGGACATGGTTCCCACCGTCGCCGTCCTCTCGGCATTCCGTCGGGGACGGACGGTCATTTCAAAGGTTCCCCATCTCCGGGTGAAGGAGAGCGACCGCATTGCCGCCCTTGTCACCGAACTCAACCGGATCGGCGTCAGTGCGGATGAACGTACCGACGGCCTTGTCATCGAAGGAGGTTCTCCCCACGGAGCGGTCATTGAGACCTATGGGGATCACCGCATCGCCATGAGCTTCGCCGCGGCAGGTCTGGCCATGGAAGGCATCAGCATTAAAGATGAAGAGTGCGTCAGAAAATCCTTCCCGGATTTCTGGAAAACACTCGGGGAGCTCTCTTGATGAAGCATATTGTTCTTATCGGATACCGGGGCACCGGGAAATCCACGGTGGGAAGAAACCTGGCGGCGAAACTTGACCTTCCCTTCGTCGATACCGATGACCTCATCCGGCAGGAGACCGGCAAAACAGTGCGTGAACTCGTAGAAGAAGGAGGCTGGCCGCTCTTCCGTTTCCACGAAAAACAGGTTATACAGAGACTCGCGGAGAATGCCGCACCCGGCACTGTAATCGCCTCGGGGGGCGGCGTCTTCGATGACGGTGAATGCAGAGGTCTCATGCAGTCGAAAGGAGTATTCGTCTGGCTCTATGCCGACCTTTACACCATCATTGAGAGAATCGCGGGTGACACGGAAGGAGCGGACCAGAGGCCACCGCTCGATGGCGCCGACGCTGTGCGCGAGGCGGCTGCAGTTCTCGAACGAAGAATCCCCGTCTATCGGAGTCTTGCCGATATTACGGTCAACACGGAGGGTAAAACGATCGGGGAGATAGTCTCAGAAATACACATCTGTCTCGCCATGAGGGAATGCCAATGTCAGGAAACACCATAGGCGCCATATTCAAGCTCACCACGTGGGGCGAATCACATGGTCCCGCCGTCGGGGCAGTGATAGACGGCTGCCCGCCGGGGATTTTCCTCACTGAGGCGGAGATCCAGGCCGAACTTGACAGGCGGCGGCCGGGCACGCTCTCCTCCGGCTCGCCCAGAGAAGAAGAGGACACCGTGGAAATTCTCTCCGGCACATTCAAAGGTGTCACCACTGGAACGCCGATTGCACTCATGATACGAAACCGGGACGCGAAGAGCTCCGACTATGAAGACATGAAAAACATCTTCAGGCCCGGACACGGGGATTACACCTATTTCAGGAAGTACGGCATGCGTGATCACCGTGGCGGCGGGCGCGCGTCGGGACGCGAGACGGCGGCCCGCGTGGCGGCGGGGGCCATCGCACGGAAAGTGATTGCGGAAAGCGGCATTCACGTCATCGCCTATACGAAGGAACTAGGCGGCATTGCGGCGGAGACACTTGATCTCGCGGAGAAAGAAAAAAACCTCCTCCTCTGCCCCGATCCGAAGGCAGTACCCCTCATGGAGGCAAAACTCAAGGAAGCGCGGGAAAAAGGCGACACGCTGGGGGGCATCGTGGAGATTGTGGTGACGGGATGCCCGGCGGGACTGGGGGAACCTGTTTTTGATAAGATGGATGCGGATTTTGCAAAAGCCCTCATGAGCATCGGCACCGTCAAGGGAGTTGAAATCGGCGCCGGTTTTGATGCCTCGCGCATGACGGGCTCCACATGCAACGATCCCCTCACCTCCGAGGGGTTTCTCACCAACAACGCGGGCGGAATACTTGCAGGCATCACGAACGGCGCGGACATTATCCTGCGTGCCGCCTGCAAACCGATACCATCCATCTCGCTGCCGCAGCAGACCATGGACACCGAGGGAAACCCTGCCACCATCAGCATTTCAGGCCGGCACGACATATGCGTCATTCCACGCATCATCCCCGTCTGCGAGGCAATGGTGTGCCTGGTACTCGCAGATCATCTCCTTCGCCAGCGGGCACTTAATAAAAATATTGACAGCAGCGAAAAACCCTGTTAGTCGGGTGCAGCATACAGCAACGGGAACGTCATAATGATTTCACAATTCAGCATAAAGAATAACTGGTGGTGGTATCCGGACATACTGAAGGGGTTCGTCCACCGCTGATCTTTACCGTCAATGCATAAAAGGCCGTGGGGAATCTCCTGAATCCCCACGGCCTTTTATATTTGTACCATCATAGGGATTAACATGAAAAGGCCGTGAGTCATCACGGCCTTTTTTATTGGCGAAAGGAGCACTATGTACTACCCGTCACTCAATGAATTTAAAACTCTTGCCACGCCGGGACGCATGGTTCCCGTCTTCAGGGAAATCCTCGCCGACATGGAGACACCCGTCTCGGCCTTTCAGAAACTCGCAGGAAAACAATATGCCTTTCTCCTCGAAAGCGTGGAAGGCGGGGAGAAATGGGGCCGCTATACATTTCTCGGCGCGGACCCGAGAATGGTCCTCACGGTGCGGGGAACGAAGGTGCTCATACGGGAACGGGGCAGGACCCGATCGTACGACCACGACGGGCAGCCGCTCGCGTTCCTGAAAGAAATCATCGAGCGGCACACTCCTGTCCAGGTGTCCGGACTTCCCCGGTTCTACGGCGGCGCCGTCGGATATTTCGGTTACGATATGGTGAGATATTTCGAGCGGCTTCCCGCCCATGCGACAGGCTCGCCGGTGACCGATGACGCAGTATTTCTCGTTACCGACACACTCATCATCTTCGATAACGTGCGACACACCATCAAGGTGGTCGCATGTGCATTTGTAAATGACGGTGACGATACGGAGAGCCTGTACCATGATGCCACCCGGAGCATCGACGGCATGGCACGTCTTCTCATGCGTCGGAAGGCCATCGCGGGACGCCGTGAGGAGACTCCGAGGCTCCCGTCTTTTACGGCCAATATGTCCCGCTGGGAATATACCAATATCGTCGCACAGGCAAAAGAGTACATTGCCGCCGGCGATATCATCCAGGTGGTGCTTTCCCAGCGTTTCACGGGAACATCCCCCGCGCCTGCGCTCGATCTCTACCGTGCGCTCCGCTTCATCAATCCATCGCCCTACATGTTCTTTCTGAAACTGGGCCGCCTCACCCTCATCGGCTCGTCACCGGAGGTCATGGTGCGGCTCGAAGAGGGAGTTGTTGAGTTGAGACCCATTGCCGGCACACGACGACGCGGCGGGAGCGAACAGGAAGACAGGAAACTCGCCTGCGACCTTCTGCAGGACCCCAAGGAACGGGCCGAGCACGTCATGCTCGTCGATCTGGGAAGAAACGATCTGGGAAGAATAGCCCGCACCGGCTCCGTGCAGGTAACGCAACTCATGGCAGTGGAGCGCTACTCCCACGTGATGCATCTCGTCTCCACCATCAGGGCGGAACTCGCCGCCGGGAAGGACTTCACCGATGTCATCAGGGCAACATTCCCGGCAGGCACGCTCTCGGGAGCGCCCAAGATCAGGGCCATGGAAATCATCGACGAGCTGGAGCCGTCCGGGAGGGGGCCCTACGGCGGCGCCGTGGGATACATCGGATATTCGGGCAACATGGATCTGTGCATCACCATAAGAACCATGGTGCTCGAACGCGGCATCATACACATCCAGAGCGGGGCGGGCATCGTCGCCGACTCCGATCCCGACTCGGAGTACGAAGAAACGAAGAGCAAGGCACAGGGACTCATACAGGCCGTCCAGATGGCGGCATCAGGCCTGTAATACTACCTACAGGGAGAAGATTCACATGATTCTCATGATAGACAATTACGATTCCTTCACCTTCAACCTTGTCCAGTACATTGAACAACTCGGAAGGGAAGTCACGGTGGAACGGAACGACACCATTACCACTGACGACATCGAATCGATGCAGCCGGAGGCAATCGTCATTTCTCCGGGTCCCGGCGGTCCCGCCGGCGCAGGCATTACCGTCGATGTAATCAGGCGTTTTTACGAACAGACCCCCATTATGGGAATATGCCTCGGCCACCAGGCCATCGGATACAGTTTCGGCGCCGAAGTAGTCCGGGCAGGCTCCCTCATGCACGGGAAAACGTCGGAAATCCTCAACGACGGGAGAACCATCTTCAAGGGACTGCCCTCACCTTTTGTTGCAGGCCGCTACCATTCTCTTCTTCTTAAAAGGGATACCATACCGGATTGCCTCGAAATCAGCGCCGAGACCGGCGAGGGTGAAGTCATGGGGGTCAGGCACCGCCGTTATCCCGTCGAGGGAATCCAGTTTCATCCCGAATCGATACTGACGCCAAACGGAAAGCGCATCATCAGGAATTTTCTGGAAATCGCCGATCTCTATCGTCATTCATGAATGAAAGGAGTGTCACCATGATCAGGGAAGCCATCGAAAAGTTCGTGCAACGCATCAACCTCACGGAACAGGAAATGATACGCGTCATGGAGGAAATCATGACGGGAGAGGCGACATCGTCGCAGATTGCCGCGTTCATCACCGCGCTCCGAATGAAGGGGGAAACAGTGGACGAGGTCACGGGGGCGGCGCGTGTCATGCGCCGGAAAGCAGTCCGGATCGACGCCCGCTCATCCGTCGTGGTGGATACCTGCGGTACCGGCGGCGACGGCATGCACACCTTCAATATCTCCACCACCACCGCCTTTGTCGTGGCCGCGGCGGGCATCACCGTCGCCAAGCACGGGAACCGCGCCGTGTCGAGTGGTTGCGGGAGCGCCGATGTGCTCGAGGCACTCGGCGTGAATATCGACGCACCGCCGGAAGTCGTCGAGGAATGCGTGCAGACCGCCGGCATCGGATTTCTCTTCGCACCCCGCCTTCACGGCGCCATGAAGTACGCCGTCACACCCCGGAAAGAAATCGGCATCAGGACCATATTCAACATGCTGGGGCCTCTCACCAACCCGGCGGGCGCCACGTCACAGCTTCTCGGCGTCTACGACGCGACACTCACCGAGGCATTCGCCGGTGTCCTGAAGAATCTCGGCACGCGCCGGGCCTTTGTCGTGCACGGTTTTGACGGCCTCGACGAAGCGACCGTCACGGCGGAGACGCGCGTCTCGGAACTGAAAGACGGCATTATCAGCACCTATAACATCGACCCGGTACGTTTCTTCGGCGACCGCTGCCACATCGACGATTTAAGAGGCGGCGACGCCTCGGTGAACGCCGAGATTCTCACGCGTGTGCTTGCCGGACACGACGGGGCATGCAGAAAAGTCGTGCTTCTCAACGCCGCGCTCGCCATCATGGCGGCGGAGAAAACCGGCACCATGGAGGAAGGCCTCGCCATTGCGGGAGAATGCATCGAAAGCGGTGCCGCTCTTAAGAAGCTGAAGGTGCTGATAGACATGAGTAACGGATGAAAATACACCATGATACTGGATCGTATACTTACACATAAAAAGAACGAGGTGGAAGAACTGAAGCGTTCCACAGGACGTGCGTCTCTTGAACGGGCCGTCCGGGATCTTCCCCCAACGCGAGATTTCGCCGTAGCGCTCCGAAAGCGCGAGTGTGCCGTCATTGCTGAGATCAAGAGTCGTTCCCCATCGGCGGGCACCATCCTTGACAACTTCGATCACCGGACCATCGCCGCGATCTACGAATCACACGGCGCCGCCGCCATATCGGTCATCACGGACAGGCATTTTTTCGGCGGTGACCGCTCCTTTCTTGCCGATATACGAAGCACCGTCTCACTGCCCCTGCTCCGCAAGGATTTCATCATCGATGACTGCCAGATCATAGAGACGCGTGCACTCGGAGCCGATGCCGTGCTGCTCATCGCGATGATACTTGATGCACGCACGCTTCGAAGCTTCATCATGCGTGCGGAGTCGCTTGGAATGACGCCGCTCGTTGAAGTGCATTCCAATGAGGACGTAAAGAGAGCGCTCGCTGCCGGCGCCCGTGTGATAGGCATCAATAACCGTGACCTGCAAACCTTCAAAACCGATATCACGGTAAGCGCGAACCTCGTGCCTTTCATACCGGAAGATATTCTTGTGGTGAGTGAAAGCGGGATTCGCACACGAAATGACATCGACACGCTCATGGCAGTGGGTATCCGGGCATTTCTCGTGGGCGAGGCACTTATGAAGGCTGCTGATAGAGGCGGGACGCTCCGCACGCTCCTCGGAAGAGACGACTACAATGCCTGAAGTAAAAATATGCGGAATCACCAGGATTGAAGATGCCCTCGCCGCTGTGGAATGCGGCGCCGATGCCCTGGGTTTCGTCTTTTACCGCAAGAGCCCCCGGTGTATTCATCCCGAAGCCGCCAGGCGCATCATAGATGCTCTACCCCGCACCGTTTCCTCAGTAGGGGTGTTCGTCAACGAAGACATAGGGATCGTTACCAGCACGATGGAGTTCTGCGGGCTTTCCATGATTCAGCTTCACGGAAATGAATCGCCGGATTATTCGAGGATGTTTCCTCTCTCGAGGATAATCAAGGCTTTTTCACCGTCTTCCGAAGAAGATCTTGATGCCGCCCTTCGCTATCCATGCCGTGCCGTACTCATCGACGCCAGTGTCCCGGGACAATACGGCGGCACCGGGAAAAGGGCCGACTGGGAACTCGCGGCGAGACTGCGGGAAGCGCGCCCCCTTATAATCTCCGGCGGGCTCTCTTCAGAGAACATCATCGAGGCGATCCGGGTACTATCGCCTGACGCGGTGGACGCAAGCAGCGGTGTCGAGATCACACCCGGCCTGAAAGATATCGATAGAATGGAGACATTCATTAAAGCCGTTCGAACCGCCGAGGAGTCCGGTACTGTTCGGCGGCACACAATTTTCACCATCACTGCATCCGGAGAGACACAACAATGAAAAAAAGACTGCCTGATAAAAAAGGACATTTCGGGATTTTCGGAGGACGGTACGTTGCGGAAACACTCATTCCGGCCCTCGTGGAGCTGGAGGCATCATATAAGAGTGCGAAAAAAGACCGGGCATTCACGCGGGAGCTGGCCCATTATTCCCGCGATTATGCGGGGCGAGAGACACCTTTGTACTTCGCGTCACGCATGACGAAGGCGCTTGGCGGCGCGAGAATCTACCTGAAGCGGGAAGACCTCTGCCACACGGGCTCCCACAAAATTAACAATACCCTCGGCCAGGCGCTCCTGGCACGACGCATGGGGAAAAACCGCGTGATCGCCGAGACGGGCGCCGGCCAGCACGGTGTCGCCACCGCCACCGTCGCGGCCCTTTTCGGCATGACCTGTCGCGTGTTCATGGGAACCGAGGATGTGGCGCGTCAGTCATCCAACGTGCTCCGGATGCGGATGCTGGGCGCGGAAGTGGTTCCCGTGGAGAGTGGCACGAGGACCCTCAAGGACGCCATGAATGAAGCGATGCGCCACTGGGTATCCCATGTGAGAGACACCTTTTATGTCATCGGCACGACGGCAGGTCCGCACCCCTACCCTGCCATGGTAAGAGATTTCCAGAGCGTGATCGGTCGGGAGACGAAACGCCAGATCATGCAACAGGAAGGCAGCCTTCCCGATTTTCTTATCGCCTGTATCGGCGGCGGCAGCAACGCCATGGGGCTTTTTCATCCTTTTCTTCATTACCGCGGTGTGCATATGATCGGCGTCGAAGCGGCGGGCGCGGGAATCCATACGGGCATGCATGCAGCGAGCATCACCGCTGGGAAGTTAGGCGTCCTTCATGGCAACAAAACCTTCCTTCTCCAGGATGATGACGGGCAGATCCAGGAAACTCACTCCATCGCGGCGGGACTGGATTACCCCGGCGTCGGGCCGGAACATGCCTACCTCCATGACACGGGCCGCGCGGACTACGTCGCTGTCGATGACGATGAGGCGGTCAAGGCGGCGCTCTTCCTTTCACGACACGAGGGAATCATCCCGGCCATGGAAAGCGCCCACGCCCTTGCCTATGTCATGAAACTGGCGCCCCGGCTTCGCAAAGACAAAATCATCATCGTCAATCTCTCGGGAAGAGGTGACAAGGACGCGGGCATTATCGCCGCGAGAATGAAGGAGCGGGTTGCATGAAACGGCTGGAAACGACATTCTTCAAACTTCGTGAACGGAACGAAAAAGCGCTTGTGGTGTATCTGACCGCCGGCGATCCGAACCTCACCACCACCCTTGACATACTGCGAGTGCTCTCCGAGAGCGGCGTGGATATCATCGAGGTCGGCGTTCCCTTTTCCGACCCCACGGCCGACGGGCCCGTCATCCAGGCCGCGTCACAGAGGTCTCTCCGGAACGGAACGACACTTTCCGCCGTCCTTGATATGATTACCTCATTCAGAAAAATCTCTGAAACCCCCGTGGTGCTCTTCGGATACTACAACCCCGTCTTCCGCTACGGCAACGCCCGCTTCGCAAGAAACGCCTCAAACGCGGGCGTGGACGGCGTTCTCATCGTTGACCTTCCGCCGGAAGAATCACAGGAACTAAGACAATATACCGACCGCGCGGGCATCGATTTCATCTCGCTCATCGCCCCCACGACACCCACCGGGAGGATCCGGACGATTGCACGCGCCTCTTCCGGCTTCCTCTACTATATCTCCATCACGGGCATCACGGGAACGGCAAAACCAGATTCTTCCTCGGTCAAGAAGGAGGTGAAACGGATACGGGAGGTCACCAACCTGCCCGTGGTCGTCGGCTTCGGCATATCCACCGCCGGACAGGCGGCGGATCTTTCACGGCATGCCGACGGCATCGTCATCGGAAGCGCCCTTGTCCGCCTCGTGGGCACGCATGGCACGAGCAGGAAGTTGATGCAGATCGTCGGCTCTTATGTTAAGGAAATCAAAAATTCCATGAGAATGAAGCGGTAGCGCCGGTACGAAAGATCCACGGGGATGGGTGATATGAAACACGTGACAATCGGCATCATAGGAGGCACGGGCGGCATCGGCAGGTGGTTCGCCCGCTTTTTCGAGGAACAGGGCTTCACCGTGCATGTCGCGGGGAGAAAATCGGGAATGGACATACCGGCAATGGCAAAAGCTTGTTCCGTCGTCATCGTGAGCGTCCCCATCGGCGCGACCATCGGGGTAATTAAAAAAATCGGCCCATACATGAAGCGCAACTCTCTTCTCATGGACCTCACCTCCCTCAAGGAAGAACCGGTAAAGGCGATGCTTGCATCCTCCCGCTCAGAGGTCACCGGGCTCCATCCTCTCTTCGGCCCTTCCGTGCGCTCCCTGAAAAATCAGAATATCGTGCTCTGCCCCGCACGCGGCAAACATTGGCTCACCTGGCTCAGAGCAATTCTCGAAAAGAAAGGTGCGCACATCGTTGAAACAACGCCTGAGGACCATGACGAGATGATGGCCGTTGTCCAGGGACTTACCCACCTCAATACCATGACGATGGGTATCATGGTCCGTGAATCCGGTATCGACCGGGCGGGACTGGAGAAGTTCTCAACGCCCACCTTCCGGAAGAAACTCAAACTCATCGACAGGGTATTTTCCCGCCCGGGGCTCTACGCGGAAATCATCACGGGGAATCCGGCACTGCGGCCGCTGGCGCGTCGCTATGCGCACATTGCCGCACAGCTGAAAAAAGTGACGCTGCAAAAGGACAGGGATTTACTCGTCGCGCTCATCACCGGACGCCGCCGCCCGTGAGCGGGAATCTCACGGAGCATCCGTACCTTATCCGGCATCGTGCACCCATTTTCTTCTTGACGCCCAAAAGGCTTCCTGCTACGAAGTGACCCTTCAAAAAACATCGCGGGCCGTTAGCTCAGACCGGTAGAGCAGCGGACTTTTAATCCGTTGGTCAGGGGTTCAATTCCCCTACGGCCCACCAGTAATTTCAAGGGGTTGCAATCGTATCATTGCGACCCTTTGCTGCTTTTTTAGGCAAAATGTAGCCAAAATGTAACCATCGTAACCGAAATAATTCTATAGGTTATCCAAAGTGTCCTCCATAAGTTCTTGATATATATATCACCCAAAATAGACAAATATTAATTTTCATCTCAATAAATACCATAAAATCCGATGTGCACCCTGTTGATGTAACTAAAACATTAGTCCAGGAATTTATTATTATTTTGACGTCTTAAATAAGGAGGTTAGAGTGAGTCGGAAGTAATTCATTAATTATTTCCATTAACGCGGATTGCCAGTTGAAAGATTGAATGTTGAGATAGGAAGATGGACACACTCTTTCGTGCACAAATCTTTTAAAACGACACTTGGATAAAGTTAAAGATTATCGATAGAAATGTTGTTAAACGACACCTTCTCCGCATACGTAAAACTGACTCATCAATTACATAATCGTATCTCAAATAACATAAGAATACAGAATAGTAATTATCATACAAATGATACTTATCAAAAACACCAACATTCCTTAATGATTATAGTGACTTATTTTCTCCCCAATTATTCCTATCAAGGAATGACTCTTGCAATAGTAAACTGATTAATCTCTTGTAATACATAGGAAGTTCTCATAATCTTTGTACCATTGAAAATTTATTGTAAGGGTTATCAGCATAAATAAGTGCCATGAGTTGTTGAGCCTCACAACATTACTATGATTTAATCAGAGGCACTAATGATCATCACCGACTTGATACCAGTTTTGGTTTTGCCTTGTGTCCTCACAGTTCTGGCCATTTTCTTAGGCGAATACATGGCAAAGGTGTTTAATGGTGAACGCACTCTCCTTACGCCCCTTCTGAACTCGCCGGAGCAATTTCTTTATAAAATATTCGGTGTCAATAAAAATGATGAGATGTCATGGAAGACCTACTCATGGGCATTTATTGTATTCAATATTATTGGTATTGTGGCGCTTTTTCTTCTTCAAATATTGCAGGGGTTTCTTCCATTTAATCCCCAGAAGTTAGGGCCTGTTCACTGGGATATTGCGCTGAATACTGCGATATCGTTTGTGACTAATACAAACTGGCAGGCGTACAGCGGTGAGCAGACCATGAGTTATTTGACCCAGATGATGGGGCTTACCGTACAGAATTTTCTTTCCGCTGCTGTTGGAATTGCTCCTGCCATTGCACTCATCAGGGGATTTGCACGTAAAGAAACTTCTACCTTAGGCAATTTCTGGGTCGATCTCACACGCTCCATTATATATATTCTGTTGCCGCTGACGCTCATCTGGTCCCTTGTCTTTGTTTCACAGGGTGTCGTTCAAACGCTTCATCCTCAAATAGATGCCCTGACTCTTGAAGGACAGAAGCAAATTATATCAGTGGGGCCTGTTGCATCACAGGAAGCTATCAAACAACTTGGCACTAATGGTGGCGGTTTTTTCAACGCCAACTCATCGCATCCTTTTGAAAATCCCACTCCTCTCACGGATTTTATGGCTGTGCTGGGACTTCTTTTAATTCCTGCCGCATTGCCGTTTACTTTCGGAGCTATGTTGAAAAATCGCAGACAGGGCTGGGCCATATACGCTTCCATGTTGATGCTCTTCATAATAGGTGTGGGTCTTATAATCGGAACGGAGGTGCAGGGAAATCCACTCCTGGAAAAAATAGGCGTCATGGGCGGTGTAAACATGGAAGGGAAAGAAGTGCGATGCGGCATTATCAATTCCGTATTATTTGCACAATCGACAACTGCAACTTCGTGCGGAGCCGTCAACAGTATGCATGACAGTCTCATGCCCCTCAGCGGACTGATACTGATTTTTAATATTGCGATAGGCGAGGTAATCTTCGGAGGCGTCGGCACCGGACTGATCAGCATGCTGGCCTACGCGGTACTTACCATGTTCATCGCAGGCCTGATGATTGGAAGGACACCAGAATTCATCGGGAAAAAACTCGAATCGTTCGAGATGGTGATGTCCATCATCATTATTCTGTCCCCGGCGTTACTGCTTCTCGTGTTGTCAAGTATCGCAATCTCAACACAGGCCGGACTTAGCAGTCTCAATAATATGGGATCTCATGGACTTTCAGAGATACTGTATGCGTATGCGTCGACAGCCGGCAATAACGGTTCTGCCTTTGGTGGATTAAATGCCGGCACGCTGTTCTACACTCTTACCACCTCCCTCGCCATGCTGGTGGGAAGATTTTCCACAGTCATTCCGGCGCTCGCCATTGCAGGATTCCTCGCGACGAAGAAAATAGTTCCCGCTGGCATTGCTACTTTTCCCACGACGGGCGTACTCTTTATCGTGATGCTGGTGAGTGTGGTTGTCATTGTCGGTGCATTAACTTTCTTTCCTGTATTAACACTAGGACCCTTTATCGAACACCTTCAGATCTTTGCGGGGAAGGCGTTCTGAGACAAGAGTATGAAGGCACAAAAACCGGGAATATGGCAATCAGGACTCATTTTGGAGGCTATGAAGGATTCGGTGATCAAACTGAATCCCGTGTCCATGATGAAAAATCCCGTTATGGGTATCGTAGAAATTGTAACGCTCATAACCTCTTTGATTGTGCTGGGGGATCTCTATTCAGGGAAGAGCTTTTCATATGATGGCCAGATAACGTGCTGGCTGTGGTTTACGATCATATTTGCAAATTTTGCAGAGGCCCTCGCAGAGGGTCAGGGCAGAGCGCAGGCAGAGTCTCTGAAAAAGAACCGCAGTGAAGCGTTTGCGAAGAAGTTACATGCCGATGGTAGCAGTGAAAGAATCCCGGCGCTACAGCTGCGTAAAGGAGATATTGTTATTGTCGAGGACGGAGACCCTGTGCCGGGGGATGGTGATGTGGTGGAAGGTGCGGCGCTCATCGACGAATCGGCTATTACTGGTGAATCAGCACCTGTGATCAGAGAAGCGGGGGGTGACCGTTGCGGTGTGACCGGAGGGACCCGGGTTCTTTCGGGCACAATAAAAGTTAAAATTACGACCAATCCAGGAGAAACGTTTCTTGACCAGATGATAGCCATGGTCGAGGGTGCGAAACGTCAGAAGACACCTAATGAAAAGGCATTGAACATTCTTCTCATTGGACTGACTGTGACGTTCATCGTTGTTGTCATTACATTAAAATATTTTGCAGGATACATGAATGTCATCGTGGGGATATCAACACTTATTGCATTGCTCGTGTGCCTCATGCCGACGACGATTGGGGGCCTCTTGCCAGCTATCGGTATTGCCGGGATGGATCGTTTATTACGGCATAACTTCATCGCCACGAGCGGACGTGCTGTGGAAGCGGCAGGCGATGTTGATGTGGTGCTTATGGATAAGACCGGTACTATCACTCTTGGTAACAGGGTAGCGACAGATTTTCTTCCCGCTGATGAGAGTGATAAAAAAACCCTTGTAAATGCGGCATTACTTTCGTCTCTTGCCGATGAAACGCCCGAAGGCCGAAGTATAGTGATTCTCGCAAAAGAGCAACTTGGCGTGAGAGGACGTGACATACGTGCGCCTGAGGGCGCCATATTCTTCCCATTCAGCGCAGACAAGCGCATGAGCGGTATCAACTGGAATGGCCATAAGATCATGAAGGGTTCTTCGGCTGCTATTCATGATTTCGTGATTTCAAATAACGGTCGGGTATCTGAAAAGATACAAAAGATAACTGCAGATGTCTCTCGTGAAGGATCAACGCCGCTCCTTGTCGCAGAAGATGATAAGGTCCTTGGTGTCATTCGATTGAAGGATGTTCTGAAAGAGGGCATCAAAGGAAGAATTTCTCAACTTGGTCAAATGGGAATAAAATCAGTTATGATTACTGGAGATAATCCATTGACGGCAGCTACCATAGCCGCTGAAGCTGGTATCGATGATTTTGTGGCCGAAGCAAAACCAGATATCAAGCTTGATCTCATCAGAAAGTACCAGTCAAAAGGACATCTTGTCGCAATGATAGGCGACGGCACTAATGACGCGCCCGCGCTGGCTCAGGCTGACGTCGCCGTTGCCATGAATGCGGGAACGCAGGCAGCACGAGAAGCGGCGAACATAGTCGATCTTGACTCCAATCCAACAAAACTCCTCGATATTGTCGAAATCGGAAAACAAATATTAATTACCCGCGGCTCGCTGACGACGTTCAGCGTAGCAAATGATGTGGCAAAATACTTTGCAATCATCCCGGCGATATTCGTGACCCAGTATCCGAACCTCAGCGTGCTCAACATCATGAATCTTTCGAGTGCCAATAGCGCGGTGTTGTCTGCGGTCATCTTCAATGCCATTATTATACCAATGTTGATTCCCCTGGCGCTCCGCGGTGTGCGATACAAGCCGGCAACTGCTTCGACGCTTCTTCGCCGAAATCTTTTGATTTATGGTCTTGGAGGGTTGGTAGTACCTTTTGCAGGGATTAAACTGATTGATCTCATCATATCATCACTAGGACTGGTGTAGGGGCAGTATTCAATGTTACAGGTGAAGCGTGCCGTCATCGTTTTTGTCTCATTTTCTCTCCTGTGCGGTCTCGTCTACCCACTTGGTATTACCGCAATTGCCCAGATACTCTTCCCTTATCAATCAAGAGGAAGTTTACTAATCAGTGGTAATCAATGCATCGGTTCAGAACTTATCGGTCAAATGTTCACAAGCCCGAAGTACTTTCATGGAAGACCATCGGCAACAGATCCTGCCTATAATGCCGGTGGCTCAGCCGGGAGCAATCTCGGACCTTCCAGCGCACAGCTCCTTGAGCAAGTTAAAGAGAGAATAGCAGAGATGCGTCGTGAAAACGGATTGTCTCCCGCAACACCAGTTCCTGCCGATATGGTTCTTGCATCGGCAAGCGGACTTGATCCCCATATCAGTATGCGGTCCGCCATGCTTCAGGTTCGCCGCGTCGCCGGTGAGAGAGGGCTGCCGGAAGCGGAGGTTGAGTTGCTTCTGAGGCACTATGTTGAAACGCCCCTTCTGCGGATGTGGGGACAGGAAAGGGTCAACGTTTTGAGACTTAACATGGCTTTGGATACGCGGGGGAATAACCATACTATAAATTAGGAAACGCGTTACTATCACCGGATCCTTTATTTGAAGAAGTGAAATGGAATTAAAAAGACCTAGCCCTGACGCGCTCTTGAAGGAAGTGGAGCGTGAGGAGAACAATAAGGGGAGATTGAAAATATTTATCGGATACTCCCCCGGTGTCGGAAAGACCTACACCATGCTCAATGAAGCGCATGTCTTGAAGAGTCGTGGTGTGGATGTGGTGGTCGGCTTTGTAGAGACTCATAACCGCGTCGAAACGGAAACACTGCTTACCGGGCTTGAAGTTATACCCCGACAGCAATTTGAATACAGGGGAATCACACTCGGAGAACTTGATCTTGATGCCATTCTTGCCAGGCATCCCTCAGTAGTGCTTGTTGATGAACTTGCCCACACAAACGCGCACGAAAGCAAGCATCCAAAACGATATCATGACATCGAAGAGCTGCTTAAAAGCGGCATTGATGTATACACCACGGTCAATATCCAGCACTTTGAAAGCATGAATGATGTGGTGGCAAAAATTACGGGAGTGCGCATGCAGGAAACCATTCCCGACTCGTTTCTCGATCATGCGGACGAAGTACAGGTTATCGACATTCCCTGGGAAGAGCTGTTGCAGCGATTGAAAGAGGGGAAGGTATATGTTCCCGAACAGGCGCGGCATGCCATGGATAATTTCTTTCAGCGCGGTAATTTATTTGCCCTTCGGGAACTTATGCTTAACCTTGTTGCACGCAAGGTGGACAGCGAACTTCTCAATTACATGAGAGCACGAGCGATTCCCGGTTCATGGCCCGCGTCAGAAAGATTAGTGGTGTGTATCGCTGCGAGCCCGTATGCAAAACAGCTCATTCGAAAAGCATACACAATTGCCAAGGATACACACGCAGAATGGTATGCCGTATATGTGTCAGCGACATCACTCTTGGATCAGTCGGGGGCTGAGCAGACCTATTTAACGGAGGCACTGAATCTGGCGGAAGAACTGGGTGCAAAAGTTATCACGCTGACGGGAACGGATATCGCCGATGAAATTCTGCGTTTTGCCCGCGAACACAATATTACCCATATTGTAATCGGTAAACCGCTCAGGTCGATATTTGTCGGCTTCTTTAGGGGTTCTCCTGCATCTCGTCTTCTCCATACTCAAGGCGAGTTCGAACTTCACCTCATTTCACCAACGATTGAAAAAAGAGCGGCGGAATTGAAGGTCCCCCCAAAGCAATTCACTTTTTCACTAAAAGAGTACATCCTTTCACTCGCTATCGTTGCCGCGATCACACTGGTTAATTTTTTCATCCTCCAAAGGATGCTCAATCCTACATCGCTTTTATTCATTTATCTTATTGCAACAATTGCATGCGCACTGTTTTATGGTACAGGACCTTCTCTCTTTGCCTCCATTATAAGTATGTTGGTTTTTGATTATTTTTTCACTGTGCCTAAATTCAGTTTTTCAATGTATATTGTTCATGATGTGATTAACGCCTCTGCATTCTTTTTTGCATCAATTGTTATTGGTCAGCTTGTAAAAACAATTCGAAGACAGCATCTGGCACTGCAGTTACGGCTCGAACGTGTTTCACTCGCTGAGGATATGAGCAGGGAATTAATGACACTTCCGCCGGCTGAGCAATTGGTAGAAGAACTGGCCAGTTGTTCAAGCGAGACGACCAACATCTTAACGCTCCTGCGCACAACGATACTCAATGACATTAGCCAGTTAATGATCAAGTATGTGGCAAGGATCATTAACGCCCCCTCGGTTGTACTTTTTCGAGCAAAAGATGGCGGACTCCAAGTATGGGCGCGAAGCAATCCAGAATTGGAGATCAGTCAGAATGAAAAGGCCGCGGCCGAATGGACATATTCACACGGGGAGATTGCGGGTTCCGGCACGGGAACCCTTTCAGGTATCGCATATTTATTTATGCCAATCAAATCCCAAGATACAACAATTGGTGTTATGGGCATTCAGTATGATTACAAGAATCTCTTCCCTGAACAACGCCAACTGCTGGGAACAATATCCAATCTCACGTCTCTCGCGGCTTCAAAGTGGATTAAAATATGACAGACGGATGAAACAAATCGAAATGCTGCTTAATTGAGCACACTTGATATTTATAGAAATCGATGAACACCATCATTTCCACTTGAAAGCGCGCATTTGGTGAAAATTGCCAGATGCACAATTATCAGGAAGCTATGCTTCCCACGTCACCGTCTTTCCGTGTAAGTGTTGATCAGGGCAATCTGGAAGCTGCCTGCCCGATCACATAATCCTGCTTGTCGATTTAAGGTAGATCCTGACGTTTGACTGTCTACTCACCTGAATAAAAAAGACAATGTTGTTGCCTTCTCATCAAAAGCAAATAACTCTTCTCGCTTTGAACAATTCTGTACCATCATCATTCTGAATATACAATTCTGTATGATTTTCAGTAAACCCCCCTTTTATAAGTTATTATAAATAAACCCTAATTCATCATGGCAAGGTACTTGCTAAAAAACATGCAATTTACTTGAGAGGATGGAATATCATTATGAATCAGATCAGCGCAGGCGACACCGCGTGGATTCTCGTGTGTTGTTCTCTGGTGTTATTAATGACGCCGGCTCTGGCACTTTTTTATGCGGGGATGGTGAGGAGGAAGAACGTCCTCTCCACGTTAACCATGAGCTATGTCTTTATGGCTCTTATCGGTGTTCAGTGGGTGCTGTACGGTTATTCCCTGGCCTTCGGAGCAGACATCAATGGGCTCATCGGCGGGCTGAATTTTGTGGGATTCAACGGCGTGAATGCGCTGCCTAACGCAGATTACAGCACGACCATCCCGCAGTCACTTTTCGCAGCTTTTCAGATGATGTTTGCGATCATCACCCCCGCATTGATTACCGGTGCCTTCGTGGAAAGGATAAAATTCAAAAGCTTTCTGCTGTTCAGTCTTCTCTGGGCGACGCTGGTCTATGATCCATTGTGCCACTGGGTCTGGGGGCAGGGCGGCTGGCTGAAAACAATGGGTGTTTTGGATTTTGCCGGGGGGACTGTGGTCCATATCGCCGCCGGCTTTTCGGCTCTCGCCTTTGCGCTGGTAATAGGTCCCCGCAAGGGCTACGGCAGGTGCCCCATGGAACCGAACAATATTCCGCTGACGGTCATCGGGGCCGGCTTGCTCTGGGTGGGCTGGTTCGGCTTTAACGCTGGTAGCGCCCTGGGAGCCAATGGCGTCGCTGTGAATGCCCTCCTGACCACCAATACCTCGGCGGCGACAGCGGGACTCGTCTGGATGCTGCTCTCCTGGCTGGACGGACGGCCGAGCACACTGGGGATCGCCACCGGGATGGTGGTGGGCCTGGCGGCAGTCACACCGGCCTCGGGCTACATCACCCCATTGGCATCGATGGTTGTCGGGGCGGTTGCCGCGCCAGTGTCATATTACACCATGCGTTTTCGGGACAGACGCAAGCTGGACGAGTCGCTGGATGTATGGGCCTGTCATGGCATGTCAAGTTCATGGGGAATGATTGCCACCGGTCTCTTCGCCACCGTGGCCGTTAACAGTAGTGGCGCCAACGGACTGTTTTTCGGCAATCCCGGGCAGATAGGAATCCAGATTCTTGCCGTGATCGTCACCATCGTTTTTTCTTTCGGGATGACCTATTTACTGGCCAAGATGCTGAGTGCAAGCATCGGATTAAGGGTAACTGCCATAGAGGAAGAAATCGGCCTGGATATCAGTTCTCACGGAGAGAGGTCCTATTCATAGACCTGATTCCCCGGTCACATGAGCCATTGCAATAGTCCATTTCATATGTGGGAGATGCCATTATGCTGAAAAAGATTGAAGCCATTATTCGTGAAGATAAGGTCAACGATGTCAAGGAAGCTCTGGCCGAAATCGGCATTGTGGGTATGAATATGTTCGAGGTCCGCGGTCATGGACGCCAGGGAGGTATCCAGCTGGTGGGCCGCGCCGGTACTTACCAGGTCAACATGCTGCCGAAAATACAGATCAATATTGTCTTGAGCGACCGTAATCTGGAAGATGTGATTGAGACCATCCTGAAGTCAGCCTATACCGGGGAAACGGGAGATGGCATCATATTCGTCTACCCGGTGGAAGAGGCAATCCGCGTCCGGACCCGCGAACGGGGACAGGGCGCCATGATGTATCCCGACGATATTGACGCAAAAAGGGACGGATTAAAGACTGACGACAGATCTTTGCCATAAGTCATTCTGTATAGAAGGATAGTCATACTATGCACAGCCAGAGAATAATTCCATGCCTCCAGTTAAAAGGGATGGAACTTGTAAAAACATATCAATTCAAAACACCTCAACTCATCGGTGATCCCATAAGAGCCATTCGTGTATTCAACGAAAAAAAAGTAGACGAACTGATTATTCTCGATATTCAAGCGACGATGAAACAAAGAAAGCCCAACTTGCAGCTCATCACTGATATCTTGAATGAATGTTCTATGCCAGTCATGTATGGCGGCGGCATTCACAGCCTCGATGACATAAAGAGTATAGTGGACATCGGCGTTAATAAAGTAATCCTGAACTCCTATGCAGCCGAAAACCCTCAGGCAGTCAAGATGGCAGCAGAAGAATTCGGAAGTAACCGTATTGTGGTATCCATGGATGTAAAAAAGAATTTTTTCGGCAGATATGAAGTGTGGACACATAGCGGCACGGTGAGCACAAGAATGAGCCCCATACGATATGCTGTCGAGATGGAACATATGCTATGTGGTGAGCTGTTCCTGAACTCAATAGACAGAGATGGAACGCGTCAGGGATACGATCTGGATTTAATCAGAGAGGTATCTGAAGCGGTATCAATACCGGTGATTGCATGTGGTGGCGCAAGTAATGTGTCTGATATCATGGAAGCGCTTGAAATGAGTGGCGCCTCGGCGATTGCCGCGGGGAGTATGTTTTTGTATGATGAAAGACGAAGAACCATATCAATAACTTTTCCCGCCTTTCAGGAACTGCACGTTTAATTCAAGACAAATTATTTTTCCTCCGAAAATCACAACGATAAAGCCAAATTATGTATTATTGAAGATGTAAATCTTTTCATAGAATGTGAGATTGGTGCCTTGTTGATTAGTTGTAGAAAGCGTGTATTTTGGGAAAATAGTTCGACGCACGATTTCAGGAAAGCATGATGATTTTACTCCTTGTATAAAATCTGTTTAGTACAAGGAGAAGTTTATTATTCTGATACTGTATCCTGAGAAATATCGGTCGTCTTGAAACACTGTGTCGCCATCATTAGGCTGGTACTTATTGTAATTTTCTTTTGTCCTGTCTCGGAATATCGTGGTCTGGAGTGAAGAAAGAACTACCTGCCCTGTAGTCAATACAATCACACTTCTTGTTTTATGACCGGATGTGGCGTTAATAAGTATCCCCTTCTTCGTCGCATCTTGGCGAAGTTTTTTTCACATGGGCACTGTCTGGTTTCAAAATTTAAACTAAACCGTGAGTGATCGTTTTCAGTACATTACCTCCTTACTGAAATCGTTAAATCTGCTCTTACCATAGAAATATAAGACTTCAATTGGATTTATATAGAAATGGCTCTCACAGACAATAGGAGCCCTCAAAATCGCGGAACCCTAACTCTAAATGTGGTACACTTATCGGGGGCAGACCACCCTCTTCTTGGGGAACTTTTGACAATACCTCGTCACGGAAAGGAGGATAGGATATGAAGGTTATCAGCTTCAACGGCAGTCCAAGGAAAGACGGCAACACCACCACGTTGATAGGCTATCTCTTACGGGAAGTCGAGAAAGAGGGCATTGAAACGGAACTCGTTCAGCTCTCGGCAAAAGCAATTCACGGGTGCATTGCCTGCTACAAGTGTTTCGAGAATCAGGACCAGCGGTGCGCCGTGAAGAACGACGCGGCGAACGAGTATATCGAAAAGATGACAACGGCTCAGGGTATCGTTTTGGGATCTCCCTCCTATTTTCAGGATGTAACAGCGGAGATGAAGGCCTTGATCGACCGGGCGGGCTTCGTTGGACTGGCAAATGGAAGGATCTACAAGAACAAAATCGGGGCTTCCCTGTGCTGTTTTCGTCGCTCTGGAGGGATGCATACAATAGAAACCATGAATCATTTCTTTTTTGGTAACGAGCTTATCATCGCCGGTCGAGCATTGTGCGTTGCCAGAGACAAGGGAGATGTAGAAAAAGATGAGGAAGGCGTCAAGACCGCACAAACCCTGGGGCAAAAGATCGCTTGGATGGTGAAGAAGCTCCATAGCTGAAAGCGTGCGTCACTGCCGTTTTTGATTTATACACTCTTTCAAGTTATCGTAGCTAAGGGAATCAGGCGCGGCCTGAAGATTCGTGGTTTTAATCCGTTGGTCAGGGGTTCAATTCCCCTACGGCCCACCAGTAATTAAGAAGGGGTTGCAGAAATCAAATGCAACCCCTTTCGCTTTGCAGGGCAAGTTATCCCTACTCTTTCCACGTATTTTATTACTGTGTGCAGTCAAGTATCGGATAAAAGGTTTTGATTTGATCAGAGTATTTTCCGGAGCTCATCCCGAAAGAGTTCGCAATCTCGCAGGATTTGAGCAAGGAGTCCACGCCCAATCGTCTCGCCGAGGTGTACCGGTATGACTGTGCTCCTGCCATCCGGATGGCGCAAGAAATGGTGACTGCCCTTCGTACGGATCACTTCAAAACCAAGTTTCCGAAGGGCTTTGATAAGTTGGGAACCTGTGACTGAAAGAAATCTACTCATGAGGAGACGGCCACACGCTGAATGCCAATGAATTCGTTTGATACGGGTTCCTCAACCTCGAGACAGAGCTGTATAGCTTCTTTCACTCGTTTCATCAGCACATCAAGGGATTTAGCTTGTGTATGGCATCCTCGCAGCTCGGGGACAGAGGCAACAAAATAGCCGTCTTCATCCCTTTCTATTACCACATTGAATTCTCTGGTCATCTTTGAAAACCTCCATCAACATTATATTGTGGGAAGTATATCATGGGGTGTGAAACATTTCATTTTTTTCTTGATCGAACGTCAGCGTTGAGGCGCGCGGTTTGCCCGCGTCGCCTGAACCGGATGGTTCGGATTTGCTTTCCCTGATTTTTACCATAAAGATGCAGGAAGTCGATGGTTATTTAATGACGGTTGCGATTCGATCCCTGACCGGTATATTCTCGGATTGAAGTCCGGGGGATTGTCCGTGCAACTCGAATTTCAATTTGACGTGTGGCCTGAAAATCATGCAATGGGTGGATCCGCCAAAGTGGAACATTCCCAGTTGCTCGCCCTTTTTTACATGCTGCCCCTCATGGACGGTTATGTCGTTGGATGACACTTCAGCCATGCCGACAAAAATGATGCACATCAAACCGATGTCCGGATTGTCGGCCTCGATGAAGATCAATGCTCTGGACGCCACCTGCGTAATGTAGCCCTGGGAATCATTGGGGCCCGCCGGGTCAAAACCTTCAGACAGGGCTTCAGCATAATACGAGCCGTCAATCAGGCGGGTTTTTACAATTCTTCCGCTGACAGGACTGTGCCAGCGGTGGTAGCTCAACGCGCTCAGAAAAGCCTGATACACCGTGCCGCCCGCAAACTGTCCGGCAAGGGGGTCCATCGCCATAATATGCTGCAACGAATAAGGCTGGGCTTTGATCCAGAACATGTCCGCAAGTTTCACGTCTTTTGCTATCCTGTATGGAGCGGATTCACAGGCGTTCGCGATAACCGCATCATCATCAGGGCGCGCCACAGGACGCCGCTCCTCCCGAATTTTTCTGGTGAAAAAATCATCCCATGAGGAAAATCCATAGTAGGGCAAATTGGGATCGCATATAAAATCCTTCACAAATAAAGGCATCGCCGCTTTGGCGTCTCGCCCGAACCATCCTTTCTCGGGATCGTCATTTAACACATAGCGGGAGTCCGCCGAACTCAAGAATATGGCCCATTGATTCAATATTTTTTTTAACTGTCGGTTCACCTTTTCATTCAAGAAAGCCGTGGTTCCGGCAGGCGTACCCATGGGCCAGTCAAGGATGGCATTGATAGGAAAACCAACCAGGCCGGTTTTATTGAATTCAGGTGCAATGGTCAAAATCCGGTTCATTACCTGAAGCATCTGGCGATAGTTTTTTATCTGGGGCTTCCCGGTAGGGTCCTTGCTGAAAGATTTATTGTGCGGCACTTGATCAAACATCTGATTGAACAACATATATAATTCCGGGTCTTCTTCTATTATCTTTTTGAATTCCTGAATGACAGGCAACAATGGTTCTTTTGCGGATTCCGTTCCCTCGGTCAGCTTTGCCATCCATTGATCGAAAAACAACTGATCTGACGGCAGCCATTGTCCCACGCTGTAAGGCGCAGAATTTTCAGGCGATGCGGCAACCGCTTTGTATCCGGGAAACAGGCAGATAAAAGCCAGCACCAATGAGGTAACGAAAAATAAGGTATTCCTTTTCATGTAGCTACGCCTCCAAAAGGATTTTGCTTCAGCAAAGTATTTTCATTTTTCCGTTTTCATTATGTGTCCGAACGCTTGAGCATCACCGGTCCCGTGAGGGGCGCTTGCGAACCTTACTGGGTACGGTGGATGCTTTTGTTCGGGCTGCCTTTTTTGTAATCCTTTCCGGTTTCTTGGTGGAGACCACGGCTTGTTG
>JAPLJO010000146.1 GCA_026388515.1 Deltaproteobacteria bacterium
GGCGGAGAAACTCGCGTACTCACCGGCAAGTGACGCCGTATGGCTCGATACCGCCTTCGCACCGGCATCGCTCTTGCCGGACTTCAGCACAACGACGGGCTTCCCGCAGCGCCCGGCGGCAAGCACGAATTCACGTCCCTCGTTCTTTTTAAATCCCTCGATATAAAAGGCAATGACTTTCGTGTCGGTATCACGGGCGAAATGGCGAAGCAGATCAACTTCCCCGATAACTGCCTTGTTGCCGATGCTCATCGCCCGCGAGAGGCCCACGCCCTCATCATAAAACTTGATCATGAGGTCCACCAGAATGCCGCCGCTCTGGCTCACCACGGCCACATTGCCGGTATGGGGTTTTACTATCCGCTCGCTGGGAAGAAAAAACGTATCCAGATAGTTCGGCACATAGACACCCAGGCAGTTCGGTCCAACGACAGGGAACCCGGCATCGCTGCATAGCGCGGTGATCTCTTCCTGAAGGTCATGCCTTCCCGTCTCGGCAAATCCTCCCGACACGACAATCGCCCCTTTCACGCGGGTCCGTATGCAATCCGCGAGAACACCGGGAACCGCCTCCGCCTTGACGGCAATCACGGCAAGATCCGGTATTTCGGGAATGGATGAAAGGTCCTTATATATCGGTTCTTCCAGGATCGCACCGCCCTTCGGATTCACGGCATAGACCCTCACGGGATACCGGTGGATATTCTTGCGGTATATGATCGTGGCAGGGTGCCTGTCGTTCACCGCTGAAACGCCGATGACGGCCATGGAGCGCGGTGAAAATATCGCCTGCAGATTCGATTCCTTTTTTCCGCCTTTTTCTTTTCTCACCACCATTTCTTCCTCTTGAAATAGATAATCATTCCAACTATCACCGAAATCATGAACACCCAGAGCGCGGGGTACCCCCAGCGCCACGTGAGCTCCGGCATATACTCAAAATTCATGCCATACACACCCACGAGAAATGTGAGGGGGATGAAGATGGAAGCGAACACAGTGAGAACCTTCATCACCTCGTTCATCTTGTTGTTGACGCTCGAGAGATATAAATCAAGCAGCGCCGAGAGTAAATTCTGATATGTCTCGACGGAATCCATCACCTGTATGGTATGGTCGTAGAGGTCACGGAGATAGACGCTCACGGAATCACTCACCAGCGGCGATTCGCTCCGGTCCATCCCGCCTATGACTTCTCTCATGGGCCACACCGATTTGCGCAGAAGTATGATTTCCTTCTTCAGATGGTGGATGGCCTGCAATGAATCCTGCCTCGGATTTATCGCGAGTGCCTCCTCGATATCCTCGATCCTTTCACCGTACCACTCAAGAATCCCGAAATAATTATCCACCACGGAATCAATGAGCGAATAGGCCAGATAATCGGCGCCCATCCGCCTGATACGCCCCTTGGCGGTACGGATTCTGTCGCGTATCATGCCGAAGGTGTCGCCCTCTTTTTCCTGGAACGATATAAGCCAGTTTGCGCCGAAGACGATGCTTATCTGTTCCGATTCGATCCGGTCGCCCGTCCCGTTCCGGGAAAACGCCATCACCACAACAAAAAGATGCGACTCGAGGTCCTCCATCTTGGGGCGCTGCCCGGTATGAAGAATATCCTCAAGAGTGAGGGGATGGAGGTTGAACTGGTTTCCCAGCTTTTCTATCACGTCCACGTCGTGCAGACCGTCAACGTTGATCCAACGCACCCCGGAGGTGATGTCGCAGGGAAGGCACTCTTCGATGCGTTCAATCTGACGCTCTTCGTATTTCGTCTCATCATAGTCAATCAAGGTTATCATGACTTTTTCCGTCTTCCGTGCACCCACATGCACGAGGCTCCCCGGCGGAAGACCTTTTTTCTCGGATGTCCGTTTCAGTGATACATGCATGAAGACTTACCTCCCTGTTTCCTGCCCGTCCCCGGGTCAATGCGCCTCGTCCCAGTTCAGTCCCGCACTCACCTCAACCGTGAGGGGAACCTTAAGCTCGACAACTCCCTCCATCTCGCGGCGGACGAGGGCGATGACGTTTTCTTTTTCATTCTCCGGTGCTTCAAAGACAAGCTCATCGTGCACCTGCATAATCATGGAGGTTTTTCGCGCCTCCCCGCGGAGCACCCTCGCCACATTGCGCATCGCCACCTTGATGATATCGGCGGCCGTACCCTGGAGCGGCGTATTGATAGCGGTTCGCTCGGCAAACTGCCGCATCGCGGCGTTGGCGCTCATGATCTCGGGAATATAGCGCCGGCGGTTGAGAAGAGTGGTGACGTACCCGTCCCTGCGCGCGCTGTCGAGCGTCGCATCAAGATAGCGCCGCACGTCCCGGAAACGGTGGAAGTACTCGTCAATATAGGTTCTCGCCAGCGGCTGGGATATCCCCAGTTCCTTCGCAAGCCCGAAGGGACTCATACCATAGATAATGCCGAAATTGATGACCTTCGCCTGCCGCCTCATTTCAGGATTCACCATGTCGGGAAACACGCTGAATATTTTCGATGCCGTCTGCGTGTGAATATCCCCGCCCGACTTGAACACCTGTATGAGGACGTCGTCACCGGAGAGGTGGGCGAGTATCCGCAATTCAATCTGGGAGTAATCGGCGGAGATGATGCACCAGCCGCGGGGCGCAATGAAGGCACGGCGGATTCTCTTTCCCTCCGGGGTACGGATGGGAATATTCTGAAGATTCGGATTGCTGCTGGAGAGTCTTCCCGTGGCGGTGACGGTCTGATTATAGGAGGTATGCACCCGCCCCGTGTCGGGATTGATGAGCGCGGGAAGCGTGTCGATGTAAGTGGATTTCAGTTTCGCAAAGCTCCGGTAGGCGAGAATTTCCGCGGGAAGTTCATAGGTCGCGGCGAGCGTGGTCAGCACCTCTACATCCGTTGAAAAGCCGCCCTTTGTTTTTTTACCCCTGGGCAGCTTCATCCTGTCAAAGAGCACCGCCTGGAGCTGCTTGGGAGAGTTGATGTTAAACTCCTCGCCGGCGAGCCCATAGATTCTCTTTTCCGAGGCCGCAAGTACGTGCTCGAGCTGTGCCGACATTTCACGCAGTTCATTCACGTCGACGAGAACACCCTTCTCTTCCATTCCCGCGAGCACCCCGACGAGGGGCATCTCGATATCGTGGAAGAGTTCCGCAAACCCTCCCTTTTCAATGAGGGGAAGAAGGACCGCGGTGAGCCGCAAAATAATATCCGCCCTGCGGCAGCACCAGACCGTGGCCTCGTCGAGGGAAAGCGGCGACAAGGCATCCGCCTTTGCCTCCCCCCTGGCGGATGAGGGGTACGGAGGAAGCTCATACGCAAGGTGTTCAAGGGTGATGGCGGGTAGGCTGTAGTCCCGCTTCGACGGGTTCAGGACATATGCGGCGACCATGACGTCACAGCCCATACCGTTCAGTGCGAAGCCTTTTCTGGAAAGGGCGATGCGCATGGTTTTGAGATCATGACCGTGCTTTGTGATTTTCCCGCTTCCGAGGAACGGGGCGAGTGAGGAAAGAACCCGCTCCGCAGGAAGCGTGTGGCGTATGTCTTCGCAGTCGCGGGCACAGGGAATATAGCAGCCCTCGTTCGGCGCCGCTGCAATCGCTATCCCGAGGATTTCCGCGCGCATGGGCTCCTCCGCCGCGGAAAGCAGTATGTCCATGCCGCATTCTTTCGCCTTCGCGAGTTTTTTTACCAGTGCCTTCAGTTGTGCATCGGTGGTGACGGCACGGTAATCGTGCGTTTCCTTTTCGTCCCCGGCGGGAAGGCCCTTGAGGAGCGTGGTAAATTCAAATTCCCGGAACAGTTCCCTGAGGGCGTGGACATCCGGCTCCTTCCATCGCAGCGACTCCAGCGCATGCGATACGGAGGCATCCGTCCTGATTGTGGCAAGGTCGCGTGAAAGCAGTGCCTGCTCCCGGTACTCCCGGATACTCTCGCGCGTCCTCTGGTTTTTGATATCGTCGAGATGCGCGTACACACCCTCCAGGGAGCCGAATTCCTGGATAAGTTTCTGCGCGGTTTTTTCACCCACACCGGGTACGCCGGGGATGTTGTCGGAGGTGTCACCGGCGAGGCCGAGCACCTCCACCACCTTTGCCGGCTCCACGCCGAAGCGCTCTCTCACTCCCGCCACGTCATAGGTCTTGTCTTTCATCGTATCTATCATGACGACATCGGGGGAAACGAGCTGCATGAGGTCCTTGTCGCCGGAGACAATCACCGTGGAGGGCCGGTGCTCACGGCAGAGCTTCATGAGCATGTTTGTAAACCCGTAAATGGCGTTCGTCGGGAATCCCTTTGAGTTGGAGAGTTCCCGTATCGCGTAGAAGGCGCGGTAGAGGTAGTTGCTCCCGTCAACAAGGTAAAGCGTGGGTTTTTTCAACTCCCCGGTCATCTCATAATCCTTCAAACCTGAACGGCGCCTCTGTTACCGTGACGGGAAACATGGCCAGTGATGGGCGGCAGAGCCGGCCCCAGTCTCCGAATATGCGTATCACACCGCGTTCGGCATATCCACCCAGAACCTCGTGCACGTCCACATCCATCCAGGCGACCATGCCGTCCTTCACGTAATGTTCCTTACAATCCCTCTGACGATGAACGGGCTTGAGGCGCAGCTCCGCCCATGCGGTTGCGGCGGCAATAATCATGATGAGTGCAATGAGAAGTCTTGTTTTCATAACCATATCCTCGATGGAATTCGTGTATTCGGAAATCGGTCACTCTTCACGGCCCCAGTCGTGCTTCCTCAACCGAGCCGTCCATGTAGATGCGAAGGCCGTACTCTCCTCCGATACGCGGCATGGACCACCGCCATTGAATATGCCAGTAGAATTGCTTCTTCGATTCCGCATCAAAGAGGAGAACGGCACTCCCAATATACTGCTCCGGGAGATTTATCTTATGGTCCGTTACATAGCGCTCAGCGATTTCGAGCGCCTCCCGAATGGAAAGAGAAGGAGATGCCGACGTCGTGGGGAGTTGAGGGAGATTTCCGGCCCGGACTGCAAGCGGGACAAGAAGGAAAACCAGAACCGGAATGATTCGTTTCATCACAGGGTGCAACTTCCTTATGGTGAAAACGCGACACACATGGAGCATCTGTACCGTGCAAAGGTATCACCTGTTATCTACAATTTCAATGAATAGAACTCAAAAAACGTATCCGCGCGGTACGGGATATCACGCTTCTCTTTCACAAATATGATATGATGGTCAGCGTGAAAGAAGTGATGACACTCATCTTATTTGTGGTCCTTGCCTTTCTTCCGGGCATCGTGGGCTCGCAGTTCGAACCCGGCGCCTGGTATACCGGGCTTGCAAAGCCGCCCCTTACTCCTCCCGGCTTTGTGTTTCCCGTCGCGTGGACCATACTCTACCTTCTCACCGGCATCTCGGGATATCTTTACTTCAGCACCTCCTCCAAAGAAGCAAAGACAGCGGGGTACACGGTTTTTGCAGCGAACCTCATTCTCAACGGTCTCTGGTCCTTCCTCTTTTTCGGGGAACACCTCATCGGGTGGGCACTCCTCGACATCGCCGCGCTTGCGTCCGTCATCGCACTCAACATATATTTCTTTTCGAAGGTGAGAACGGCATCGGGCGTGCTCCAGGTCCCCTATCTCGCGTGGGTCCTCTTTGCTGCATACCTGAATGCGGGCCTCTATATCCTGAACCGGTGAACAGGAGTAATGTACCATGCACCCGATAGACTGAATGGTTGTAATGTCGTTGTAAGAAACAAGGGCTTGTGTTTGCAAAATAAGTCTGGAAAAATGCCGAGTTGAAGGAAGAAGTATAGGAACCAGAATTCCAAATTATAGGATCGTATTTATTTCAATGGAAACTACATTGATTTCAGGTGGCGCGGGCTTCATAGGAAGCCATCTGTGTGATCATTTTCTCAACAAGGGGCACACAGTTATCTGTTTAGATAGCCTAGTTACAGGTAACCAGAAATATATTATTTCGAAAAAAAATAATAAAAGTTTTATATTAATCGAGAATGATCTGACATACATGAGGCTTGCCGACTTTCCACAACTGCACATTGACAATATCTTACATTTCGCCAGTCCAGCTAGTCCCCAAGATTATATGAAATATCCTTTCATAACACTACGTGCCGGATCGATTGGAACAGAAATTCTACTTGAGTTGGCGCAAAAACACAGCGCACGTTTTTTACTTGCATCTACTTCTGAAATATATGGAGATCCTACCATTCATCCTCAAAAGGAAAAGTATTGGGGAAATGTAAACCCCGTTGGGCCTCGTAGTATTTATGATGAAGCAAAACGCTTTGCTGAGTCATATACTATGGCATACAAAAGGTATCTAGACCTTGATATCAAAATAGTGAGAATATTCAACACGTATGGCCCACGCATGAGATTGAATGACGGGAGAGCTCTTCCAAATTTTATGGCCCAAGCCTTGAAAGGCAAACCAATTACCATTTATGGCGATGGAACTCAGACCAGAAGTTTGTGTTATATAACTGATTTAATTGACGGCATAGAAGGAGTCATTTACACTTCTTATAGTGACCCAATTAATCTTGGAAGTCCCGAGGAGATCACTATCCTTGAACTTGCACAGCGAATCAAGAAGATCAGCAACTCGAAGTCAGAAATTATATTCAAGCCTCTCCCTATAGATGACCCCACAAAGCGTTGTCCTGAAATTTCCATTGCAAGGAAGGTTCTTGGGTGGGAACCAAAAGTTACTCTAGATGAGGGTCTTATTTTAAGTTTTTCATACTTCAAACAGGCACTATCAGGAGAATATTCATGATTACTGTCGGTATTTGGGGGCATGGAACTGTTGGAACAGCAACGGCTGAGATATTTCGTCAGCTTTGTCCCCACAAGGTTCAAGTCATTTATTTTGATAAATACAAAACGGGGCCATTCTCGCAAAATGATGTTGCAAATAAAGCTCAAATAATTTCTATTAATTATTGGTAATATTGATTGGCTATTGCGGTCATTTTACAATTTCATAGGCAGGAGAAGGCTGACTTGATGTTAATGGTAAGAAGGTTAAATTCTCACGACAACATCTCCCTTTACTATTACGAGGGGGCATGGCTTGTTCGAGCGTTTCTTGGCGCGACAACGGATAGATTTAGCGAACAGCTTAATTCCCGATACCTGCCGGCAAGTTCGTATCCTAGACATTGTTGGCAGTGAATATACTTTTTTTCTGAACACAAAATTTTTTGAATGTTATAGACTAGAAGTCTGACGGAGTCGGATAAAATAAGAATCGGATATTTCGAGTTCTTCGTGAATACTTGGGCAGTTACGATGAAATGAATTAATAGTGAGAATATTCATGCCCATACTTTCTATCATCGTTCCAACGTATAATGAAATTAATACAATCGAAAAGAATCTCAAGCGGATCGAGGAAGTTGTCCTGCCCGGTGGAATAACAAAAGAGATCATCATCATCGACGACTGTTCCCATGATGGAACCCGTGAGTATCTGTCAAATATGAACAATACTTATCGCGTCTTCTTTCATGAGCGCAATCGGGGAAAAGGAGCTGCAGTACGCACAGGCTTTGCAGCAGCGACGGGTGATTACATAGTTATTCAGGATGCTGACATGGAATATGATCCCCGCGAATATATTGACTTACTCAAGCCTCTCTTAGAAGGGAAAGCCGATGTTGTGTACGGATCCCGGTTCATGAGTGGTAGGCCTCACGGCGCACTTCACTTCTGGCATTACATGGGAAATAAGATACTTACAGCATTCTCCAATGCTTTCACAGACCTTTACCTTACAGACATGGAAACATGTCATAAAATGTTCACGCGGAGGGTAGTACAGGATATTTCTCCGAAGCTTGCTTCTAACTGTTTCACCATTGAGCCAGAGATCACGGCGAGATTAGCTAAAGCGCGATATCGTGTCTATGAAGTTAGTATTTCCTATGGTGGTCGAACTTATGCCGACAGAATTGACAAATATGTTTGCGGAAGCGCATGGGAGAATGCACCCTGAAAATTCGCAATGATCACCGCATGAATGCACAATATGTACAGAAAATCCTCAAAAGCCACGCCGATGAGAGGCATGCCGTCGTCCTCCGAAGGTTCTTCAAGACAGGACCCGGAGAGTATGGTGAGGGAGATATATTTATGGGGATTACCGTCCCTACGCTGAGAAAACTGGCAAAGGACTGCGGCGACATTTCTGTTAAAGAAACGCTGAAGCTTCTCACCTCCCCCCTCCACGAAGAGCGCCTCTTCGCTCTCATCGTGTTTGTATCCATGTACAGGGCGGGAGACAAGGCGCTCAAAGAAAAAATATACGACACCTACCTCGCACATACGCGCTGCATCAATAACTGGGACCTCGTCGATGTCTCGGCGGAGCACATCGTGGGCGCCCATCTCATGGGGAGGAAGAGGGATTCTCTCTACCATCTCGCCGTATCCGAGAATTTCTGGGAGCGCCGCATCGCCATAATGGCGACCTTTCACTTCATAAAGTGCGGGGATTTCTCCGACACCCTGCGGCTCACCAGACTGCTTCTCAATGACGGAGAAGACCTCATTCACAAGGCCGTGGGCTGGATGCTCCGCGAGATCGGAAAGCGGGACCTCAAATGCGAGGAACAATTTCTGAAGGTCCACGCCGGGAAGATGCCCCGCGTCATGCTCCGTTATGCCATAGAAAGATTCCCCGAAGAAAAACGTCAACGATATCTTGCGGCAACGACCAACCGCCCGACGCGCCGGAAGGCAATGCGTACAATCAAAGCCTGACCCATCCTCCTGTTGACACTGCAGACGCCCCGTGTTACGCATGCACGAAAAAGCAGCACCGGTGTATGCCATGTCAGACATTGTGCGTTTCGGCGTTTCCCTTGAAAAGACAC
>JAPLJO010000053.1 GCA_026388515.1 Deltaproteobacteria bacterium
ATATCCTGCTGTGTGCGTGTCTTAAGAATGTTCCTGCGTGTCAGTTTTTTGTCATTCATTGAGGATGCCGGTGGATATGACCGTGCGGTCATTTTATGAACTGGGTGTTCACCCTATGGAGATTGCCTGCAAATGTCAAGATGAAATTAACGGGCTTGTTCGGGGCCGAGTCATCGGGACACAAAAACGGGGGCCGGAATAATCCGGCCCCCGTACTGACCCGGTTATGGTGCTATTTCACGACGACCGTCATGGCATCCTCTTATCAGCATCCGCCGCCGCCGCCTTTGCTCTCACGCTCTATTTGTTTCGCTTCATTGGCTTCACAGCTTGACACATCCCGCCCGACATCGTCAATCGATGCGGCTGCCTCCGCAGAAGTGGGAGCCGACCCGAGTGCCGCTTTCCCCGGACCTGCAGGGTCAGCATCGGCGGAGCATTTATACTTGGTAATCGCGAGATCCCAATCGCCTCTGTCCTGTGCGTCAAGCCCCTCGCCGTAACAGAGAATGGCCGGCAGCGACAACGTGGCATGCTTTCCCACGACTGCTTTCTGCTCGCCGCTCAGTTTGATGCCGAGGTCATCGATGATGCCGAAGACAATCGCTTTCTCCAGTGTGAAAAACTCCGCTACTTTACCCTGTGCCTCCTGATCTCCCACATCTTTGCTGGTGGTGACATTGGTGAGCACGCTGTTCAGCCTCATGGAATCGTCCTTCATGCCCGCCATGTTGCCGGACACTACTTTCCCCGCGCCCAGGAGACGTCCTCCCCGTGCGGCCGTTTTCGCGTCGACGACTCCCGTCTTGCCCAACTTCATTTCCTCGAGAACTTTCTGCATTTTCACGCGTTCGAGGACCCTGAGGGATTTCACGTTTGAAAGGTCGGTAATCACCATGGCGGCGAGCGCTTTCTGAAGCGGCCGGATGGTATCGGTAATGCCCTTGTCTCCAAAGTAGGTGACCGCAAGCGCATTGGGATCGGCGGAAGCGGCGCCAAGCGATTTTTCCTGTTTGACGGCCTCCTTTGCACGCGCTGAGGCTTCCTTGTAGAGAAGCACCGTGAGATGCTTGTTGATCCGCTCGGCCACAGCGCCCGATGGATTGAGAGACGCGTATGATTTCAAAGTGTCGATCGCTTTTCCGTAGTCGCCTCCCAGTTCATAGGCAAGGCCGAGGTCGAGCACGATTTCCCTGTCGCCGGGTGCGAGAGAATGGGCTTTCTCAAGCGCTGCAATTGCCTCGGGCGCTTTTTTCATCCTGAGATAGACCTCGCCGAGGCCCTTCAGGGCCTGCACGTCGTTCGGATTCGCCGCGAGCAGTTCCCTGTAAATGGAAATCGCCTCGTCGAACTTGTTCTGCTGCGCCGCGATACCGGCCTTCATATACTGCAGTGAAGCACCGCACGCCACAAGCGCCAGCGCAGTGACAAGCGCTAACACCATGATAACCCGTTTCGATTTCATACGTCATCTCCTCCGTCTCTGTGTCTGTTATTTTAAGCCGGTTGCAACCATCTGCTTTACCAGATCTTCCTCAAGCTCAAAGATGTCGTTGAAATCACCCGTCACCCGTGCGGTGCACAGAACCTCTCCCGTTTCGGTCTTGATGAGTCTTACATTGATCCTCACCTTGTCGCCGAATTTCATGAATGAGCCGAGGGCGAGCCTGTTGGCGCCCAGAAGCTTCCCCACGCGGAGTGCTGTCGTCTCATCCACCGCCCCGGTCATGGTGAGCCCGATTTCATCGAGTATCTTTTTCAGTTCCTTTCTCTCCACCACCTTGACGGACTCCACTTTTGCAAGACCATCGGTGATGCTTGCCGCGATATCCTCGCCGAGTCCCTTTGTCTCGTCGGAAGCTCTGAGATCCTCGAGGGTAAAGACGGCGATGAGTGGTTTTACGGCAGCCCCCTCTTCACCGCGGGCAACGAAGCCCCCCGGCACTGCCACGCCGAGAATCACAAGTAAAAGTCCGATAATGACATATACCCCTTTTCTATTTCGCACCTTCATGGGCAATCCTTTCTTTTGCCTTCGCAAGCATCCGCACGGCATCTCCGTATTCGGGATCAATTTCAAGGGCCCTTGCAAAACGCGCGGCCGCATCGGTGTAATTCTTACGGTCCATAAAGTCAAGTCCCTGTGAATAAAGGGTGACCGCCTCAAACGACTGCGGTGCGGTCCCGGTAATGGATTCCTTTTCCTCCGCGCTGAGTTTTATCGCAAGCCCTCCGGCAATCTTCGTCACAAGCTGGTCTTCGAGGTCAAAGAGATCTTCTGAATCCCCGCATACCTCCTGCGCCGTAATCACCTCCGTTGTCTCCACGTCAACCACCCGGGCATCGACCCGCAGTGTGGGGCCGATGGCGGTGAAACAGCCAAGAATGAGTGCCTGCACACCGAGAACCTTCCCCACTTTCTGTGCCGTCTTTTCGTCGATGGCGCCGCTTTGTGTCAACTGCAGTTCCGAAAGGATGGCATCAATGCGCTCCCTTTCCACCACCCTGAGGCTCTTTATGCGGCTGAGGTCGCTGATAAGGGTGTCGGCGAGCCCCTTTCTGAAGGGCTCCAGAAGTTCCCTGTCGGTAATGGAATTGTTATCAAAATAGAGGACGGCAAGACGCAGCGGCCCGCACGTTCCCGCCTCCGCCGCAGAGGCAACCCCCGGAAGCGCTATCACAAAAAAAAGGACAAGTGCAGAAATCCATGCACGCCAGGCAGGGCTTTTTCTTTCCACGGGATTCACCAGAAGATATTTTCGGGGTGAGATTATCAAGACAAGGGGCAATTTACAATACAATTTTGGAATTCCCGAAAAAGGAAGGTGTCAGTTTACGCAATCGTACATGCACGAAGGCTGTTGCTACAGGCCGTCAATATCCCCGCCAACTTCTTGTCTTGCAACAACAGCAAAGGTCTGATAGGGTCCCCATCATTTTAAGCGAGGCTATTCAGGGCCTTACATGAAAGCGAGGAAGTGCCATGGTACAGGGGCTCACGATTCCGAAAAAATATACACCGCTTCTCGATCTTCGTGAAACGGAAAAGGCCATCCGGCTGATAAAGGATTTTTTCCAGGTCAACCTTGCCGTGGAACTCAATCTCATCCGTGTCACGGCGCCGCTCTTCGTCAAGGCCGGGACCGGCATCAATGACGACCTGAACGGCATCGAGAAACCCGTCTCCTTCAACGTGAAGCACATGGACAACACGCCCGTCGAGATCGTCCAGTCGCTGGCGAAATGGAAACGGATGATGCTGGCCGACTACGGCTTCGGCCACGGCGAGGGTCTCTATACCGACATGAACGCCATCCGGCCCGACGAGGCACTGGACAACATCCACTCGATATACGTTGACCAGTGGGACTGGGAGCGGGTCATCGCGCCGGAGGAGCGGACCGTGGAGTTTCTCACGCACATCGTCCGGTTGATCTACGGTGTCATCAGGCGGACGGAAAAATTCATATGTTTTCATTATCCCACGATAGAACCATCCCTGCCCGATGATATCACCTTCATCCACAGCGAGGATCTGGAAGAAAAATACCCCGATCTCACGCCGCGGGAGCGGGAACATGCCGCCTGCCGCGAGTACGGAGCGGTTTTCATCATCGGCATAGGCAGCACCCTGAAGGGCGGCATACCCCATGACGGCCGGGCGCCCGATTACGACGACTGGTCCACACCAACGGACGGCCGCCACCGCGGACTCAACGGCGATATTCTTGTGAACTACCCGGTACTGGGCGGCGCCCTGGAACTCTCTTCCATGGGAATCAGGGTGGACGCCGAATCCCTGCTGCGGCAGCTCGAACTTAGCGGCACTTCCGAGCGGAAAAAACTTTTCTTCCACCGGCGGCTCCTCGGAGGGGAACTCCCCCTCTCCATCGGCGGCGGCATCGGCCAGTCGCGCCTCTGCATGTTCTATCTCAGAAAGGCCCATGTCGGGGAAATCCAGGCGGGCATCTGGTCCGAGAATACCATTACCACCTGCAGGAAACACAATATCACGCTTCTGTAGAAACGGAATCACCATTGACAAAGTTCATTCCCTGGGGCAAAGTCGACTCACCGGCAGGCAATCTGCACGAGAACAATGGCCAGGGTACACAGGGTGAATTCGAACGGAGAGAAACGGTGCAAAGAAGGGTTGGGGCGCACGGCCCCCGATACCTGTACTACCGAACGAATTGATGAAAAGGGAACCCGGTGGTACATGGCCTACTGCGGCGGCGGCGCACATTTCAGAAACTGGCTCGCCCAGTGCCGGGAAATCGGGGAGGTCATGGTCGAAGAAATCGACGCCACCGGATACACCTGTTTTGAAGAAAGCGGCGAGAAACTCTACCGTATATGGGTAAAGACGGCACATCCGGAAGCGGAGGCGCATGAACCTTTTGACGGACCACCTGAGAACGGCACGCCCCCATGAAGAAGCGAATCACCGACATTCCCAAATCCGAGCGCCCGAGGGAGCGTCTTCTCACACGGGGACCGGGTGCGCTCTCGGACGTGGAACTCATGGCGATCCTTGTCGGCAAGGGAACGGAGGGACATGACGTCCTTTCCGTGGCGGAACGGATCATCGGCACCATCGATTCCTGCCGGGCGGGGCTGAACATGGAAGAACTCCAGAAAATCGAGGGAGTGGGTCCCGCCAAGGCCACCCTCATCGCCGCCGCCCTGGAATTTTCACGGCGCCGCATACGGCCCGAGGGAACAAAAATTTCCACTCCCTGCGACGTGCTCCCCCTGCTTTCACACTACGCGGACCGCAAGCAGGAGTATTTCATCTGCATTTCCATGAACGGCGCCAACGAGATTATCACGAGCCGCGTCGTGTCCGTCGGGCTCGTGAACAAGACACAGGTGCACCCGCGGGAGGTATACGCCGATCCCATCACCGACCGCGCCTCCGCGGTGATCGTCGCCCACAATCATCCCTCGGGAAGCCTCACCCCGAGCAGGGAAGACAGGACCATCACGGAACAGCTCAAATCCGCAGGCGAAATGCTGGGAATCTCTCTTCTCGACCACATCATATTCAACAAAAAAGGGTATTACAGCTTCCTTGAGCACAAGGAACTTTAACCTATCCGCGGAACGGTGACCGATGGCCGAGGAAATCGAACGGAAGTTTCTCACCAGGAACAGCTCATGGCGCCGCAATGCCCGCGGTATCCACTGCCGCCAGGGGTATATCACGAGAAACATTCGGCGCCTCGTCCGCGTCCGTGTCATCGGCAGGAGGGCGTACCTCGCCGTCAAGGGCAAAAAGGACAATTTTGCGCGATACGAATTCGAATACCCGATTCCCCGGGGGGACGCCGATGAGATGCTGGACCTCATCTGCATGAAACCGCTTATTGAAAAAAAGAGGTATAAGGTTCATTATAAAGGCATGACATGGGAGATTGACGATTTCATGGGGGCGAATGAAGGGCTCGTCGTCGCCGAAGTGGAATTGAAAACGAAAGACCAGAAAATCGATCTTCCGCCGTGGACCGGCGTGGAGGTAACCCTCGATCCCCGGTACTACAATTTCAATCTCGTCCGGCACCCCTTCTCACGGTGGCCCGATCGCGACGTCCTGATACAGGGAAGGTGACGGTCATGAAATACGCAAAACGTTTCGTGTTCTGCTTCATCATCCATTGCTTTCACCTCGCCGGCTGGCTCATGCGCCAGCGGCCCAGGCTCACCGGGAAAGAACACCTTAAAAACGTGCCGCTCCCGGTTATTTTCGCGGTCACCCATGACAGCTACTTTGAAATACCATCACTCTCGACGGTATTCCAACGGCTCACACCGAGGCCCATGTTTGCAGTCATGGCGAAAAAAGATTTTTTGAGTGGCCACTACCTCTCGACGAATTTCTGCGGAAACAATCTCTTTCTCCGCACCTTTCTTGCCGCTCTCGACCGGACGGGAATACCCACACTCATTTTCAAGCTTTTAAACGTCTCCACGGTGCACCGCCCCTTCGTGGAGTCGACCCTGAAGCGCGCCGACGAACTGAAACAGGAGATTTCCGATCAGATTACCCACTTCAGGAATACCATTTCCCAGGGACTATCAACGCTGGTCTTCCCCGAGGGCACGACCTGGGGATACGGCGGGCTGAAACAAATCAGAAGCTCCGCCTTCCAGCTTGTCCACGATACCTTCATGCAGTACCGGACGAAGGTGTATATACTCCCCATCAACGTGAAGGTGGACCGCCTCGTTCAGGGATGCAAGGACATCTTCATCAACGTGGGAAGGCCCCGATTCATTCTTCTGTCCAAAGAGGAATTCAATGAACACCTCCGGGAATGCCTGCTGCGGCTCCATACCATCACCTTCAGCCAGATAGGGGCGTACTACCTGAAAAAACTCTCCCTCATGAATGCACGGGCGGAAAGGGAAATCACCCTCACCCGGGACATGGTCACGGCACACCTGGAAAAGGTGGTCGCCAACGTGCATCGCATGGTGGAAAACCGGATTCTTCCCGCCTTCGATTCCCGGCTCACCGAAAGAAAATATCTCGCCCGCAAGGTGAAGCGGTTCATCAGGTACTGCAAAAAGCATGGCTATCTCGTGGAACTCCAGAATACCGGCACGCCGGGAACATACGCCATCAACTGGAGGAAAGTCCTTGCGGATCACCCCGCGAAGGCATTCCGCAAGCTCAATCCCGTGGGGTATCACGCCAATGAACTAGTCTCGCTCGGCGAGAAATACATTGAGCCCCTGTTCGATCTCCCGCTGAAGAACGGTGCGTCGCCGGCACGCACCTCACACCGGCTCCCTGCGTAGCGGGACCGCCCGGCGGACTGCCGCGGAAAGGTGCGATGAAATTCATCGGTACACACAGTAAGGAAGAAATCATCCGGCGCTTCGGCGCCCATGTATCATCGGGAAAGGCGGATTTTTTT
>JAPLJO010000017.1 GCA_026388515.1 Deltaproteobacteria bacterium
GCGGCCTTCCGTGCCTCTCCAGTCGGGGGAAAGAAAAAGTTCGAAGCTGGGGATGTTGTGGCCGGAAATCCCTATCCACTTTCTCTTTGCACCCGGGGTGATGATGAGATCGGTGTGCTTCGATTCGATGTGGTAGCGGACGGCCTTCATACCGTTCAGCCAGCCCTTGATTTCCAAGGCATCACGGTAGATGGATTTCCAGCGGGCCACCGGGTCACGTGAATCCAGGTAGCAGGCCCTGACGATCTGCGCCGTGCAGGCGGCAAGGGACAGATGCGCCTGGCGTGCGAGCTCCCGCGTGGGCGACGTGCACAGAGTCCACCCGAAATCGCCCGTCTCCTCTCTTCTTTCCAGAATCGCCCGGAGCGGTTTTCTCGCCACGAGGGTGCGTCCGATTTTTTTCGGGTCCACGTGTGCAAGATGGGTGAGTGATTCCGGGGCGTGGAGAAAGATGCTTCCATTAAGGCGCCGGTACAACTCTTTTTCGCCGGGAGGCAGGAAGGTGAGCTGCGAGGGACCGGCGTAACTGAAAAAGCCCTGTTCCATTGCGGGGGTGGGGACTGCGCGGGGCACGGGATTGATGCCCCGGGCGAGAAGTTTTTCATAGAGTATTTCGGCGAGCCACGTGGAGGCGGGCTCATACCGTATCATGACGATATCGCCTTTTGCGAATTTTCCCGATCTCGCATGTGCGAGCGCCCAGAGGAGCACATCGGCATAACGCTCAAGCTGCCGGGATGTCAGTGACATGCGATTTCTCCGTGTTGAGTTGCCTGGTGGGTTGCTTGTCATTATCGCAGGGGCCCTTGTGGAGTACTTCCTTATATGAAGGCAGCACCGGGTTCCCCGAAAGAGGCTCTGGTATCTGTCGTCATTCAGCCGTATCGCTGAAGATGGAGTCGAAGAACTTCTCTTTTTCCCGTGGGTAGAAGATAGTGGACCCCCGGTCCAGGATGAGTGTCCCGTCGAGGTGATCGATCTCATGCTGCACCACGCGTGCCAGGTATCCCGTGTAGCGTATGTTTATCTTCCCCCCCACTTTGTCGCAGGCCTTCACTTTGATTTCGATGAAGCGCGGCACCTCGACATTGATATCGGGGCACGAGAGGCACCCCTCGCGCATGGTCTCCACATCGCCCCGCTTCTGGGTAATCCGCGGATTGACGAGCACCTCGTAATCGCCGTCCTGCAGGGGTTCCTTCGTCTCCAGGTTGCGGGACCTGAACACGATGATTCGTTTGCTGATGCCGATCTGCGGCGCCGCGAGCCCGACGGCATCATCGCGCTTCAGAAACGCGCGGACCACCGTCTCGATGGCCTTCCTTCCTTCCTTATCGTAGGGAACGGGCAGGTCTTCGGCCCGTGTGCGCAGCAGCTTCGCCTCGGCTTCGTTGATTTTCTCGTCGGCCCAGAGGGTCCAGAGTTTCGAGGTGTCCATGTATGTCTCCCTCTTCGGTATTGGGAGAGCTTATAGCATTTGACGTCCGGTTTTTCAATAATGACGGCGGAATGCGAGAAAGCCAGTTAATACCAAAGCTGGCGCACTCTACATGTATAGTTTACCAGCTTTGTTTTCTTTATGGCATGTGCAATAGCGATATTGCTTTCTTGAATATAAACATTCTTATCTTCCACCATATAATCTATCACAAATGTATTTTTCGACCCCCGCGTTACATGAATGGGTGGCTTTAATTAAATTGAAATAAATAAAGTTACTCCTCGCCATACCCGCCGCGCTCTTCCCGATTAATTTATAATTGGTTATAATATAGTTGTGATTGTCTTCCCGGAAAGTATGCGCTAAACATTTCTGCCAATAGTCCAATCTTTTAGATGGAAATAGTTTCATCTTATATTTATAGATAATAAAATTTTGACATTTCTCTTTCCATATTAATCTTGTTGGATTTACTTGGCATTCTGGAGGTCACTGTGAAAGAAATTTTTACCCCCCCAGTAGTTGCAGATGAAAGAAAAACCCAGACTACCCGCTTGCTCTATATATACCTGTGGACATTTATGCTGGCGGCAACTGTGATGATTCTGGTTGCAACCGTATCACCGGAAATAACCATGCGTCAGCTGTTGTTCATCGGGACGGCGGATGCTTCGAGCTTACTACTGCTTATCCTGACCCGACGCGGCTATACGAGGCTGGTCAGTTGGATGGTGGTAGTGCAGCTATGGGTAATTACAACGGCACTTGTCTCAACCGGTGGTGGTGTTCACAGTCCCGAAGTGACCCTCTACCTCATCGTTGTCCTCATTGGCGGTTTGCTGATGGGCGAGAGAGCAGGTCTTGTAATCGCCGGATTTTGCCTCATAACGGAGTTGATGTTGGTCCGTGCTGAACTGGCAGATACATTACTTCCCAGTATCGTGCAACAAAATGCATTAACACTTTGGATCTTCAATATGGCGGCGATGATAATCATCGTTGCGATTCAGTATTTTGCGTCGTCAACTTTCAGGGGATCACTAAACAGGATGTATCAAGAGTTGGACACACGGCAGCGCATCGAAGCCGCCTTGCGAGAAAGTGAAGAGAAGTATCGTTTAACCTTCGAGAATGCATCGGATGTTATATTTACCGTTAATGCCGATTTCAGCATTACAAATATATCCCCAAGTGTAGAGAAGTTATTGGGGCACAAGCCCGAGACTTTTATTGGGCGATCAATTTCTGATTTAAGCAACATTCTTACACCGGAGTCTCTTGAAAAGGCATTATCCCAGGGAGCTCAACTCATGGCAGGAAAAACGCTTCACCGATCAAGCTTTGATTTTATTGCCATGGATGGAACGCAGAAGAATCTCGAACTCAGAGGGTCGTCCCTTGTGCATAATGGTAACATCACTGGCATGGTGGTTGTTGCCCGCGACATCACCGAGCAAAAACGAGCCGAGGAAGCACTTCAGGATCAGGCAGAACAGTACTCTGCAATCCTTGGCACCACATCGGACGGGTTTTGGTTAGTTGACGATAAAGGAAGACTGTTGGATGTAAACCACAACTACTGCCGGATGAGCGGGTACAATCGCGAGGAACTACTGCAACTGACTATTCCCGATCTTGATGTTGCAGAAAACGCGGAAATTACCAAACATCATATACATAAGGTCATCCAGGACGGTTCGGATCGCTTCGAATCTCGACATAGAACCAAGGATGGCCGATTATTTGATGTCGAGGTCAGTACTACATTTCTGGCTTCTAAAGGGTTAATCGTGTTTATACGCGATATTACTAAACGCAAGGCGGCGGAAGAGGCGCTTCGTGATAGCGAGAAGAAATACCGGGAGATTCTGGACAACATTGACGACGGGTTCTATGAGGTGGATCTGGCCGGCTGTTTTACTTTCTTCAACGACATCCTCCCCCAGTTCCTCGGGTATACCCACAAGGAGCTTTTGCAGACGGATTTCAAGACGGCAATGGACGAGGAAAACGCACAGAAGGTATATAATGTGTTTCATGGAGTCTATCAGACGGGCATACCCGTGCGACTTGTAGAGTGGGAGAGCAGGAAAAGGGACGGTTCGAGGGTGTATGTAGAATCTTCCGTCTCTCTGATCAGGAATGCCGATGGAACCCCCGTGGGATTCCGCGGAGTCGTCAGGGATATAACAGAACGCAGGCAATTTCTGGATAGACTCCAAACCATGGCGATTACCGACCAGCTCACGGGACTCTTCAATCGCCGGGGGTTTATCACCCTGACGGAACAGCAGTTGAAATCCGCTGACAGGACAAAAAAGAAGGTACTGCTTGCCTTTATTGATGTGGATGGCATGAAACATATCAATGACATATGGGGGCATGAGGAGGGAGACCGGGCCCTGGTAAATGCCACAAAGCTCCTCAAACAGTCATTCCGGGAGTCAGACATCATTGCGCGTATCGGAGGCGATGAATTCGCCGTGCTGGCGCCGGATGTCACGGACGCGATGCAAACTATTTTTATCAGCCGTCTTCATCAGCAGATGGATGAACACAACGCAGAGGCGCACAGTGAATACAGGATTTCCTTGAGTGTCGGCAGCACCTTTTATGAACCGTATAACCCCTGTTCGCTCGATGAGCTGATATCCCGTGCCGACAAGCTGATGTATGAAGATAAACGTTGCAAAGTGACGTGAACCGAGATTTCGACTTGATTCCATCAATATTCTGGCTCTCTATTTCATCTGGCAATCTACACTTTTTATTATAAAGGTGAGGCTGAAGACTTGTAGGGTATCAGAGTCAATACAAATAAATCTTTTCTTTCCATTGCCCATTTTTATCCTTATCGTGGAGCCGGCACATGTGCTGGCGGCCGAACTCCTTTGCTGGCCCTCGCCGTATATGGCCCTAAAGCAAGAAAAGACTTCTTTTTACCGGCCTGGTGTTCGGCAAGCCCCCATTTATTTTCTGGAATGTATTGATATTTTGTGTCAGGGAATCTACATAATGCCGAGGGGTGCTTCACACAATGAATATCCTGATATGGTGGTTTTCTAAAATAATTATCGGTCTCGCATCATTGTTATTTTTCACCATCGGCATTGATGTGCTTGTTGCATCATACAAACTCAACAATCCGGCCGAATTTATAATGTACTTTTTTTCGTCAAATCTTCTCATTCTTGTCAGTATCGTCGGGATAATCTATGTGTCGGTTCAAATCTACAATCGTTTTACCAAAGCACGCATTCATGAATAAATGTTCGATTGCTGCGTTTTTTATTGCAATGCTGAGAAACAGCCTCGTGGCGGCCGTCATCGGTATGCTGCTGTTTCCCGTGGAAGCAGTGGCGTTTGATCTCGAGGCGCGTGTTCAAAAAGTCATGCTTGCGAACGGGCTCAAGGTCCTCATCGTCGAGCGGCACCACAGCCCCATCGTTTCATTGTACATTACTCACAGGGCCGGTGCGGTGGACGAGGAGGATGGGCACACGGGTGTTGCTCATTTTCTCGAACATTTGATGTTCAAGGGAACCACATCCATCGGGACGAAGGATTATAATGCCGAGCGTATCATCCTGGAACAGATCCACGCTGCCGGCGATGCGCTTGACCGGGAGATGCTGAATGCCGCAGGGAATGCCGATAGGATTGAAGACCTCAAGAAAACGCTTCGCCGCCTTCAGGATGAAGAAAAGAAATTAATTATCGAAAATGAAATCGACCGTATCTATGCCGAGCAGGGCGCCGAGAATTTGAATGCCTCGACGGGATATGATCTCACCACCTACCATGTAAATCTTCCCTCGAACAAAATTGAACTGTGGGCGCGCATTGAATCGGACAGAATGGCGAATCCCGTGTTTCGGGAATTTTATGCCGAACGTGATGTCGTCATGGAAGAACGCAGGCAGACTGTCGAATCAGAGCCCGAAGGGCAGTTAATGGAACGCTTTCTCGCCACCGCGTTCGCGGCACATCCCTACCGAAGGCCCGTGATCGGCTGGCCGTCGGAGATGCGCTCGTTTTCCTATGATTACACGGATACATTCTTCAAGGCATATTACGCCCCCAATAATACGGTGATAGCGATTGTCGGGGATGTTGCCGCACAGGAAACGGAGAGCCTGATAAGGAAATATTTTGAATCCATCCCCGCGCATGAACCTCCGCCGCTCGGCATCCCGGCGGAGCCGGTGCAGACCGTCGAGCGGAGGGTCGTGCTGGAAATGGATGCGAATCCCCAGCTTATCGTCGGGTATCATAAACCGACATTGCCCTCGTTCGATGATTACGTATTCGATATCATCGACGTCGTCCTGACCGGCGGAAGGACCTCGCGGCTGTATCAGTCGCTCGTCATCAACAAAAAAATTGCCGCCGGCATATCGAGCGTCAACGGCTTCCCCGGCGCGCGTTACCCCAATCTTTTCACCATATTTTCGACGCCCCGTGCTCCCCATACGAACCGGGAACTGGAGACCGCCATCTATGAAGAGCTTGAGATGCTCAAGAAAGTGCCGGTAGGCGCGGAAGAACTTGAAAAAGCAAAAAATCAGATGAAGGCTGACTTCATACGGAGACTTTCAACTAATGAAGGCCTTGCGGGCATGCTCGGATATTTTGAGTGCATTGCCGGTGATTACCGTTACATAACCACTCATTCCGGTTATATTGACCGCATTACGGCCGATGACATCATGAGAACGGCACGCACCTATTTTATTTCCGAAAACAGGACGGTCGCCGAATTGATAAAAAAAGACATCAAGTGATATGTCGGCCGATGCGCCGGGGAATCGCGGAATGAAGATTAAAATTACTTTGTTCATACTCGTGCTTGGGCTGTTCATCGCGGGGGCGAATGCGTGCTGGTCTTTAGATGCATTGCCGCCGGACGCCATTGCATATCCGCCGCTTCATTTTAACATGCCCCAGGCTTACAGAACTGTTCTTCAAAACGGGATGGTTCTGTACATACTGGAAGACCATGAACTGCCCCTTGTCTCGATGACCGCCGTGCTGCATACGGGATTCATGTATGATCCCGCCGGAAAGGAAGGTCTTGCGGACATTACAGGCACGGTCATGAGAACCGGAGGCACCACGACCATCGCTGCCGGTGAAATCGACCTTCAGCTGGACCGTCTTGCGGCGAGCCTTGATATTTCGATGGGAAGGGATACGGGAACCGTCAACCTTTCGGTGCTGGCCAAAGACTTTGACGATGCCGTCCGGCTGTTTTCGGACATCCTGCAGAATCCCGCGTTTGAACGGGAGAAGCTTGATCTTGCGAAAAATATTTCCATTGAAGCGATTCGGAGAATTCCTGATGATCCCCAGAAACTTGCCTTTCGTGAATTCACGAAGCTCCTGTACGGCACTAATCCGAGGGGACGGTATGCGACGCCGGCATCCGTCGACAGCGTCACGCGGGATGACGTTGCAGATTTTCATAGGCGCTTTTTCTTTCCTGCAAATATCATGATTGCCGTATCGGGAGATGTATCCAGGGAAGACGTGCTCGGCACATTTCGTAATTACCTCGAGCCCTGGAAGGCGACCGGTTCCGTCGACGCTATTCCGCTCCGGGATGACCGCGGGAAACAATCGGTCAACTACATTTTTAAAGATATCCCCCAGTCGATCATCATCTCGGGATGGGTGGTTCCCGGCAAACTGCATAGTGACTATTACGCGTTTTCAGTGCTTGACTTTATTGCGGGGAGCGGAGGACTTCATTCCCGCCTGACAGGCGAGATAAGAAACAACCTCGGTCTTGCATACTCGGCGGGGAGCTATTACTCGCCCAAAACCGATTTCGGTGTATTTGCGGCGTACGCAATGACGAAATCATCGGCAACGGCCAATGTATATCGCGCGATGAATTCCATCATGCACGATATGCAGGTGACCGCGGTGAATGATAAGGAACTGGCGCAGGCCCGGAATGCCCTGGTGAACAGCTTCATTTTCTCGTTTTCCACCACGCATCAGATGGTGCTCCAGCAGGTGATGGTTGAATTTGAAAAGCTGCCCACGGACTTTCTGACTGCGTACGGAAATGGAATTGACGGGGTAACTTCGACCGACGTCCGCCGGGCCGCCGGGCACTTTCTACCCGATGCAAAAAATGTCGTTTTGATTGTAGGCAATGAAGCTCATTTTGCGAAACCTCTCTCGGAGTGGGGCGAGGTGAAAAAAATCGAAATTCAGCAGTAAAGGGTTAAAGGCCGAAGCCGCAGCCTCCCAACCCCTTTCCACGGGGGAGAAAAACAAATTAAGTAAGTCCCCTCTTCAAGGGGATTCAGGGGTGTGTCGGGCTTATATCAATTTATTCTGACGGAGAATCTGTGCAATGTTAAAACCGGATCGATATAAAAGAATCATGGCCCGCATTGAATCCTACAGGCAGCAGATGATCGATCTGCAGGTTGCACTGACGGCGATACCCGCGCTTGCTCCCGAAAACGGCGGCGACGGCGAGTACGACAAGGCGCGGTTCCTCCTGGAGTTTCTTGCCGCCGGCGGATTCGAAGACGTACTGGTGGTCAACGCACCCGATGAACGTGTGAGTTCGGGCGTCCGCCCCAGTATCATCGTCCGGATACCCGGCACCCGCACACGAATTGTATGGATCGTCACCCATACCGACGTCGTGCCGCCCGGCGAATTGTCCCTGTGGACGCACGACCCCTACGGGGCGGTTGTCAGGGATGGAAAAATATACGGCAGGGGGACCGAGGATAACCAGCAGGATCTTGTGGCGTCACTCTTCGCGGCGAAGGCGTTCATTGACGAAAAGATAGTGCCTGAATCCACTGCCGGACTTGCCTTTGTGGCCGACGAGGAAACGTCAAGCGCCCTGGGCATGCACTATATTCTGCAACGGCAGGAGTCGGTGTTTCACCCGCATGACTATATTGTGGTATCGGACTTCGGCAACCCGGATGGTTCATTGATTGAAATCGCGGAAAAAAGTATTCTGTGGATAAAATTTAAAACAACGGGCATACAGTGTCATGGGAGCACGCCGGATGAGGGGAGGAATGCCTTTGCGGCGGCCTCGCAGTTTATCGTATCCCTGCGGAAGCTCTACCGGACATTCAATCGCAGGGACTCCTTCTTTTATCCGGCAACCAGCACCTTTGAGCCGACGAAAAAAGAGTCAAACGTACCAAATATCAATACGATTCCCGGTGAAGATATATTCTATCTCGACTGCCGCGTACTTCCCGCATATGATGTAAGTGTCGTATTGACTGAAATAAGGTCTATCGCTGACGGGATTGAAAAGAAATTCGGGGTGACGATAGAAATAGCACCCGTACAGCATTTTCAGGCCCCCTTGCCCACGTCGAAGGATGCCCCCGTCGTCAGGGTCTTGTCGGAGGCAGTACGCAATGTATATGGGATTGAGGCCGCACCCGCCGGTATTGGAGGAGGTACCGTTGCATCTCCGTTACGACATCGCGGCTACGATGCGGCTGTGTGGAGCAGGCTCAACGAGACGGCGCACCGACCTGACGAAAATTGTCTTATAGATAACATGCTCGGAAATGCCAAAGTCTATGCGCATCTTTTCCTTCATGAGGACTGATAGATGACGAACTCGTAAAAAGCCCCAGAACGTCACTCCTGCGAAAGCAGGAGTCCAGACGTCGTCCCGGTGAAAACCGGGAACCAGTGAAACACTGGATTCCGTGTCAAGCACGGAATGATAAAACATGGCATAATCGATTTTTTACGAAGGCGTCAAAGATAGCGTATATCTTTCAGTGATATTGATGGTGAGAGAATACAACCATGACGTTTTCGCAGTGGACGATTCGGGAACGCAATCATTGCCGACAGGAGGCAGGTGCGGGCTGGTGATAGAGCAACTGATTGAACGGATTTCCAGAAAAGAATTTTCCCGGTTTCTCCGGTTCTCCGGCGGGGAGACACCGGAACTTCCCCGGGCTCAGCGCGGACGCAATCTCCTTCTCTACCTCCACGTGCCCTTCTGCGAGAGCCTGTGTCCGTATTGTTCTTTCCACCGCGTCGTCTTCGAGGAATCACTCTGCCGCCGCTATTTCGATGCCATGAGAAAGGAAATGCGTATATACGGAAACCTCGGCTACGATTTCAGCGGCCTCTACGTGGGAGGCGGTACACCCACGGTGATGATGGACGAGCTTGCGGCGACGCTCGCGCTGGCGAAGGAGCTGTTCTCAATCAGCGAAATCTCCGTAGAGACCAATCCGAACCACCTGACCGACGGGAATCTCCTGAAACTGAAGGGCCTCGGCATTCAGCGTCTTTCCATCGGCGTGCAGAGCTTCGACGATACTCTCCTTGCGGCCATGGGGCGTTTCACGAAGTACGGCAGCGGCGGCGACATCTTCAGCAGGCTTGTGGAGATACGCAATGAGTTCGACACGGTGAATGCCGACATGATTTTCAATCTCCCGCTCCAGTCGGAGGAATCGCTCGCACGTGATCTCGACCGCATCATCGGTTCAGGCATAGGGCAGGTCACCTGGTATCCCCTCATGGTCTCCGATGCCACGCGGAGTGACGTGGAGCATGCCTTCGGCGCCGCGCGCGGTGCCAGAGAAAAGAAATTTTACTCCCTCATCGCAGAGCGGCTCGCCGCACACTTCCGTTTCTCCTCGGCGTGGTGCTTTTCCCGCCGGGAATCCATGGTGGATGAGTACATCGTTTCCCATGATGAGTACGCGGGGCTGGGCAGCGGCGCCATCGGCTACCTCGGGGGCGTGTGCTATGCGAATACCTTTTCCATTGAAGAGTATATCGAGCGCCTCGGCCGTGGAGAGATACCGCTCATGGCGTCACGCACCTTTTCCCGCAGGGAGCGGGCGCGGTATGATTTTGTCATGAAGCTCTTCGGCATGGAACTTGATCTTGACGCACTCCGCGACAGATACGGCGGTGAGATTCTGCCGCTTCTCTGGAAGGACATAGGCGCCTTTACCATGGCGGGCGGTCTCCATTATGAGGGCGGGAAACTTTTTCTCACGGACCGCGGGAGGTATTACTGGGTCATTATCATGCGGGAGTTTTTCACCGCGGTAAACAATTTCCGGGACTACTGCCGGACGATGACGAAGGAATGTGCGTGCCATGGATGAGACGAAGAAAACACTCCTCAGAACGATTCCGAAGACTGACGAAGTGCTCCACGCAATAGAGAAAGAGCATCTCTGCGACGACTTTTCCCGCCCGCTTGTCACCGATACCTGCCGGGCCGTCATCGGCGATATTCGCGACGGCATCATGAACGGCCGCATCGCCTCGGAGAAAGGGGTCCCTTCCGCCGGTGCCGCGGCCGGACGCGTGGCGGAGCGTCTTCGGGCCCTCTCGTGCTACAGCCTTCGACGGGTGGTGAACGCCACCGGTATCGTCCTCCATACCAATCTGGGGAGGGCGCCCCTCTGTGAGAAGGCGCTCGCTCACGTAGTGGACGTGAGCCGGGGATACTCGAACCTCGAATTCAACCTGGAGGAGGGCAGGCGCGGCCTCCGGTACGACCATGTGCGAAGACTCCTCTGCGCCGTCACGGGCGCGGAGGATGCGGTGATTGTGAACAACAACGCCGCCGCGGTGCTCCTTGTCCTCAACACCCTCTCGGAAGGGAAAGAGACGGTGGTGTCCCGCGGTGAGCTGGTCGAAATCGGCGGTGAATTCAGGATTCCCGAAATCATGGAAAAGAGCGGGGCGGTGCTGCGGGAGGTGGGGACGACGAACAGGACCCATCCGGCGGACTACGAGCGTGCCACGGGTCCGGTGACGGGACTCATCCTCAAGGTGCACACCAGCAATTTCAGGACCGTCGGGTTTGTCGAAGAAGTGGGGCTCCCCGAGCTTGTGGCGCTGGGGGGCCGGACGGGGATTGCCGTGGTACACGACCTTGGAAGCGGCTCCTTCATCGGCCTTGATGACTACGGATTTGAGCGGGAACCCACGGTGCAGGATGCGCTCGCGACCGGCGTCGATGCAGTGACTTTCAGCGGCGATAAACTGCTCGGCGGCCCTCAGGCGGGGATCATCCTGGGGAGGAACGAGACGCTGGAACGGATCAAAAAAAATCCCCTGATGAGGGCGCTCCGCATCGACAAGCTGACGCTCGCCGCCCTTGAGGGCACATTGATGCAGTATCTCTCCCCGGATCGCGCCGTCACGGGCCTCCGGGTCCTGAAGGCCCTCACGGAAGACCCCGGTTCGGTGGAAGCGCGGGCGAAAAAGCTCGTACGAAAATTGAAATCGCGCCTTCCCGGCGATACGTGGAACGTCACAATCCGGAAGGGGTCCTCGCTTGCCGGTGGCGGCGCCCTGCCCGCGCAGGAAATTCCCACGGCACTCGTCGTCATCGTGTGCCGTGATCTCTCCGCGGCAAAGCTGGAGAAAAAATTCCGCGAACTCCCCGTCCCGGTCATTGCCCGTGTATTCGAAGACAAGGTGGTCTTCGACATGCGGACCGTCGAGGAAGAGGAATTCCCCTTCATTCTCGAGGGGCTTGCGAACATTGCGGGGAAGGAATAACGCGACAGGCCGCCAAGCCTCGCAAGGAAGGGAACTTTCACATGCCCGGCGATACGAAACTGATAGAGTTTCTGGTTGAGAACGACGATGAGGGCGAGCGGATAGACGTCTTCCTCTCGAGGAAGGCCCCCGTCCTCACCCGGTCCCGGGCACGGAAGCTCCTCGATGAGGATTGCGTGCGCGTCCGGGGAAAAGCGGTGAAACCTTCCTTCCGGGTACAGGAGGGCGACCGCATTGTCGTCGAGTGGCGGGAGCCCGCCGCGTATTTGCTGGAACCCGAGGACATTCCCGTCGCCATCGTCTACGAGGACGATGCGCTTATCGTGGTGGACAAGCCGCCGGGCATGGTGGTCCATCCCGCTGCCGGCAATTACCGCGGCACCCTGGTGAATGCCCTTCTGTTCCACGCGAAGAACTTCTCCGGTATCGGCGGAATACTCCGGCCCGGGATTGTCCATCGCCTCGACAGGAATACCTCGGGGCTCATGGTGGTGGCCAAATCCGATGAGGCGCACGTCGCGCTGGCGCGGCAGTTCAGCGACCGCACCGTCAAAAAAATCTACCGTGTCCTCGTGCACGGGAACGTGAGGGAAGACTCCGGTATCATCGACATGGCGATCGGACGCCATCCCTCGGACAGAAAAAAAATGTCCACGAAAAGCCGACGGGGAAGGCCGGCGCTGAGCAGGTGGGAGGTGACGGAGCGGTTCGGCCCCGTCTCGCTTCTCGACGTGCGCATCGAAACGGGGAGAACCCACCAGATAAGGGTACACCTCAGCGCCGCGGGGTATCCGGTCGTGGGGGATTCGGTGTACGGCAGTTCGAAGCGTCGGATTGAGGCCCTCCGCGACATGACACTCCGGCGGATTCTCAGCGCCATGAAGCGGCAGGCGCTACACGCGGCGGGGCTGGAATTCACCCATCCCGTGACGGAACGTCTCTTGAGCTTTTCCTCGCCGCTCCCGCCCGACATGGCCTCCGTCTGTGAAACATTGAGAGAACACGCGGCCCGGGATCTATGACCATCGAAACGCCTTTTTTCATACCTGACGCGTCACGGGGTTTCAGGTTCTCCCGGCAAGGGGAACTGCTCTGGCTTGAATCGCTCGCCCTCGCGGAGCAGGGTGACGTGGTGCATGCCTTCTGTACGCGCCGGGGAGGGGTGAGCGCCGGGCCCTTTCACAGCCTCAATTTCAGCGTGAGTGTGGGCGACGATGCGGTCTGCGTGGAGCGCAACCGGAAGATCGTGTCCGCTGCGTTCGGCATTCCCGCAGCCCACTTCGTGACACTGAGGCAGGTGCATGGGGATGACATCGCCGTGATTGAAGGCGGTACACTCGGGAACCCGCCGAAGCGTTCCTGCGACGGCCTGCTCTCGGTGGAGAGCGGGAGCGTCCTCTGTATCAAGACGGCGGACTGTGTTCCCGTGCTCCTCGCCGATACACGGCGGCGGGGCATCGGCGCGGTTCATGCGGGATGGAAGGGCACCGCCCGGGGGATTGCGGGCAAAGCGGTTCGACTCATGACGGCGCGGTTCGGGACGCGTCCCGCGGATATCATCGCCGTCATCGGCCCCGCCATCGGCCGGTGCTGCTACGAGGTCGATGAACCCGTGCGGCAGGAGATGCGGGACGTGCCGGGGTGGCGGGAGATGTGCGTGCCTTCGGTTCGTGAAGGACGCTGGATGTGCGACCTTCCCGGGGCGAACCGCCGGCAGCTTGCCGCGGCGGGGGTTCCGGAGGAACATATACATGATGCAGGTCTCTGCACGGCCTGTCACCGCGAGGTGTTTTTCTCGCACCGCGGCGAGGGGGAGCCGACGGGGCGCCAGCTCAATTTCATCATGCGCCGCTGAGAGAGCCTCATCTCCGGCTCGCGGGTGCGCAGAGACGCGCATGTCGGCGGCGAAGAAAAATTGTCTTGACATGCCACGGGGAGTACGATAGGTGAGGGCCATCCGGTACATCAGACAGAATAAGCCTTCCTTAGCCACGTTCTTCAATAGATCAAAGTAGCTGTCGCAGGTGGACAGCGAATCGAAAGTGCTCATGCTGGTGAGAAACCTTTCTGAATCTGCATTACCGCGAGGGTAAACCCTGATATCAGGTTCGTAGAATCAAAGGTATTCCAGTTCGGCTGAAATGACATTCTGTGAAATCTTATGTGTTTCCCGGTTTTTTATTCCATGGCGGCGGGTCGAGATAATTCAAAGCGGCATCATGCGTGATGCCGTCATTCGTATATTCATGTCCGTGGCGTCGTGCAGGGACGGTCTCGCAGTACACACGTAATAATAGGAAGTGCAGAAGGAAACAATATGAACATTGCAGATGTGAAAAAGAAATCAATCGGTGAACTGAACGAAATGGCGAAAAATCTCAATCTCGCCGGTGCAAGCGAGATGAGACGCCAGGACCTCATTTTTGCCATTTTACAGTTCCAGTCGGAGCAGGACGGCGTCATTACAGGGGAGGGAGTCCTGGAAACACTGCCCGACGGATTCGGGTTTCTCCGGTCCGTGGACTACAATTACCTTCCCGGTCCCGACGACATCTACGTCTCCCCCTCGCAGATCAGGAGATTCGGCCTGCGGACGGGTGATACCATTTCCGGCGAGGTGCGGCCCCCGAAAAACGGGGAAAAATATTTTGCCCTGCTGAAGGTTGACGCCATTAACTTTGAAACCCCGGAATCGGTGAGGGATAAAATTCTCTTCGACAACCTGACGCCGCTCTATCCCAACGAGAAGCTGAACCTTGAGTCGGAATCCGAAAATTACTCGACGAGGGTCATGGACCTCTTTACGCCCATCGGGAAGGGACAGCGCGGACTCATTGTCTCGCCTCCCCGGGCGGGTAAGACGGTGCTCCTCAAGGATATCGCGAACAGCATCTCCGCGAATCACCGCGAAGTGGTTCTCATGGTGCTCCTCATTGACGAACGTCCCGAAGAGGTGACGGACATGGAGCGGTGCGTGGAGGGGGAGGTCATATCCTCAACCTTCGATGAAACCGCCACCCGTCACGTTCAGGTGGCTGAAATGGTCATTGAAAAGGCCAAGCGTCTCGTGGAGCACAACAGGGACGTGGTCATTCTTCTCGACAGCATCACCCGGCTCGCGCGTGCCTACAACGCGGTGGTGCCTCCCAGCGGGAAGGTCCTCTCGGGCGGCGTGGACTCGAACGCCCTGCACAAGCCCAAGCGGTTCTTCGGCGCCGCGCGGAACATCGAGCACGGCGGGAGCCTCACCATCATCGCGACGGCCCTCATCGATACGGGGAGCCGGATGGACGAAGTGATTTTTGAAGAATTCAAGGGCACGGGCAACATGGAACTCCACCTCGACCGCCGGATCGCCGACCGGCGCATATTCCCCGCCTTCGACTTGGTACGGTCGGGAACGCGCAAGGAAGAGCTCCTGATCCCCCAGATCAACCTCAACCGGATATGGATTTTGAGAAGGCTTCTCCAGGAGATGAACCCTGTGGACGCCATGGAATTCATCATCGATAAAATAAGGAAAACCGATACGAACCAGGAATTTCTCGATTCCATGAATCAGTAGCGGACGAGTGCGGGATCCGAAGGCGGCCGTTTTCACGACCGTCCGGGTCCCGTTTTTTTATGTGAAAAGTGCTTGAAAAGAAGGCGCGGTCATTATAATAGCCCACCTTTCATACACACCAGGAGGAAGGGAGATATCATGAAAAAGGATATTCATCCTGAGTACAAGAAGACGACCGTTACCTGTGTCTGCGGCAATGTCATCGAAACCCGTTCAACCAAGAAGGACATAAAGGTTGAAATATGCTCGCGGTGCCACCCGTTTATCACGGGAAAGCAGAAGGTGATTGATACCGCAGGCCGGGTGGAGAAATTCGTGAAGAAGTACGCCGACGCGGAGAAGGCGAAGCTGGCGGCAAAGACGCCCCGTTCGAAGAAAGCGACTGCCGCGACGGAGTAATATGTTTGCCCGGCTCAAGGATATCGAAAAGCGATACGAGGCGCTTGAAGTAAAGCTGAGCGATCCCGCGGTCATCGCGAACTACGGCGAATACCAGAAGTACGCCAAGGAGCACGCCGATTTCTCGCGCATCGTGGACAGCTTCAGGCTCTACGAGAAGACGAGCGTCCAGATTGCCGCCAGCCAGGAGCTCCTCAGGGATGCCGACGAGGAGCTGAAGGCGATGGCGAAGGAGGAACTCCTGGAACTGCGCACGCGGCTCCAGGAACTGGAGGAAAAGCTCAAGGTCCTCCTCCTTCCCAGGGATGCCAATGACGATAAGAACGTCTTCCTGGAAATCCGGGCGGGCACCGGCGGCGAAGAGGCGGCGCTCTTTGCGGCCGACCTTTTCCGCATGTACGCCATGTACGCCGAGAAGACCGGATGGAAGGTGGAGGTGGTGAGCACGAGCTTCGCCGATGCCGGGGGATTCAAGGAAGTCATCGCTCTTGTCGAGGGGAAGGGCGCCTACAGCAGGCTGAAGTACGAGAGCGGCGTCCACCGGGTGCAGCGGGTGCCCGTGACGGAGGCGCAGGGGCGCATTCACACCTCCGCCGTTACCGTGGCGGTGCTTCCCGAAGCGGAGGAGGTGGAAGTCACCATCGATCCCAACGAACTGCGCATCGACGTGTACCGTTCGACGGGGCACGGCGGCCAGAGCGTCAATACCACCGATTCCGCGGTGCGCATCACCCATATTCCCACGGGGCTCGTGGTGACCTGCCAGGACGAAAAGTCCCAGCTCAAGAACAAGGTGAAGGCCCTGAAGGTCCTGCGGGCGCGGCTCCTCGACCAGATGAAGGCAAAACAGGACGCGGCAATTTCCGAGGCGAGAAAAAAGCAGGTCGGCACCGGTGACCGGAGCGAGCGGATACGGACCTATAACTTTCCGCAGAATCGAATGACCGATCACCGCATCGGCCTTACCATTTACAACCTGGAGAATATCCTTGACGGCGAGCTGGATGCCATCATCGGTGGTCTCGCGAACCACTATCAGACCGAAACGCTCAAGGCGGCGGCGCTCTGATACCAGTCCCCACTACCGGCACACTATATCACCGTGATGCAGGTTCATCATGAACATCAATGACGCACTGAACGATGCGGAACGCACCTTCAGGCAACGGGGCATCCCGACCCCGCGCCTCGATGCCGAGGTGCTGCTTTCCCACGCTCTCGCCGCGGACCGCGGCTTTCTGTACCGTCACGGCGGGAGGGAGATGAACGAGGATGAAGCAGAGGCCTTTGCGGCGCTTTCGGTGCGCCGGTGCGCCCATGAACCCGTGGCGTATATCCTGGGGAGCAAAGAATTCTGGTCCCTCTCATTCGAGGTGGATGCCCGCGTTCTTATCCCGAGACCGGAGACGGAAGTGGTGGTCGAAGAGGTGCTGCGGATCGCGGGGGAGGCCGGAAAAAAAGGAATTGACATACTTGATGCGGGAGCGGGGAGCGGCGCCATCGGGATTGCCCTTGCCGCAGAGCTTCCACGGGCCGCGATAACGGCCCTTGACATATCCTTCCCCGCACTCCTCACTGCACGAAGGAATGCCCGCACGCACGGGGTGGAGGGGCGCATGTGCTTTATCTGCGGAAATTTATGTGAGTCCCTCGGGGGAAAATTTGATATAGTGGTTTCCAATCCCCCGTACATTGCGGACAAGGACTATGAAGCGCTTCCCGAGGATGTCAGAAAGTATGAGCCTCGCCCGGCGCTGGTTGCAGGTCCCGAAGGCACGGAGATTCACGCCGCGCTGATACGGCGGGGAGATTCGGCACTGAAACGGGGCGGATGGCTCGTCCTGGAAATGGGAGCGGGGCAGGAGCGTGATATCGAGGGCATGTTCGCGGCGTCCGGCCTCTTCGGCGGCTCCCGGTGCCGGAAGGACTATGCGGGCATCCCCCGCGTCATCATGGCGCAGAGAAAGGAAGCATGAATGGATAAAATCGTGATTCGGGGCGGCGCCCGGCTTGCGGGAGAAGTGACGATAAGCGGTGCCAAGAACGCCGCACTTCCCGTCATTGTATCGTCGCTTCTCGCCGGCGGGTGGAACACCTATCGTAATATCCCCAACCTGGTTGACATAAAGACGACGAAGAGGCTCCTTCTCGGCTTCGGCGCGAAGGTGGAAGAGGGCGAAACACTCCGCATCGACACCGGCTCGCTCACCAGCTGCGAGGCCCCCTACGATCTGGTGAGGACCATGAGGGCATCAATCCTGGTGCTGGGACCACTGGTGGCGAGAATGGGGAAAGCCCGGGTGTCACTGCCGGGCGGGTGCGCCATCGGGGCGCGGCCGGTGAACCTGCACCTGAAGGCGCTCACGGCGATGGGCGCCCATATCGAGCTCAATAATGGGTACGTCGAGGCGACGGCGCCGCGGCTTTCCGGCGCGACCATCTATTTTGATATCGTGACGGTGACGGGAACGGAAAACATCATGATGGCGGCGACACTGGCCCGGGGAAGAACGGTGCTGGAGAACGCGGCCCGGGAGCCCGAGGTGACCAATCTCGCCCAGGTGCTTAACGACATGGGGGCCCGGATCAGCGGTGCGGGCACGGATGTAATCACCATCGACGGTGTGGAGGAACTCCATCCCGTGGAGGCCGTGGTCATTCCCGACAGAGTCGAGGCGGGCACGTTCATGATTGCCGCGGCGATGACCGGCGGAGACGTGGTGCTCAGGCAATGCGAGCCGCGACACCTCGATGCCGTCATCCACACACTGCAGGAGGCGGGGGTCGGGATCATTCCCGTGGAGGGCGGGCTCCGCGTCGTGGGCCCTCCGGACATCACGAGCATCAACGTGAAGACCATCCCCTACCCGGGATTCCCCACGGACCTCCAGGCGCAGATGATTGCCTGCATGTCCGTCGCGCGGGGTATCAGCGTCGTCACGGAGACGGTATTCGAGAACCGGTTCATGCATGTCTATGAGCTGATGAGGATGGGTGCCGACATCGTTATCGAGGGGCCGAGCGCCATCATCAAGGGAGTCCCGAAACTGCGCGGCGCCCCCGTCATGGCGACGGATCTGCGCGCGTCGGCGTCGCTGGTGATCGCGGGGCTGATTGCCGAGGGGACGACGGAACTCTCCCGTGTGTATCATATCGACAGGGGGTACGAGAGAATCGAGGAGAAGCTCTCCCGGCTGGGCGCGGACATACGGAGGGTGAAGGTATAATATGCGTATCGTGAATGCCCGTGACAGGCGGTTTGAGAAGGAGTTCGAGAGGATACGGCGCCGCGGTGAAGAAATACCCCCCCGCATCATGCAGGTCGTCGAGAGGGTGGTCCGCGACGTGGCGGTCCGGAAGGACAGGGCGCTCTTCGAGTATACGAAGCGGTTCGATGGGGTCGCCCTCTCGCCGGCAACGGTGGAGGTTCCCGAAGCTGAGATAAAGAAGGCGGCAAAGGCAATTCCTTCCCGGATGCGGGAGGTGATGGAGGTCGCCGCCGCGAGGATCGAGCGGTTTCACCGGCAGCAGGTTGTCGTTTCGTGGCGCCGTGTGGATGACGACGGTGTGGAACTCGGCCAGCTTATCCGGCCGCTCGCGCGGGTGGGGATATACGCCCCCGGCGGCCACGCCCCCTATCCCTCCACGGTGCTCATGGCCGCCCTCCCGGCGAAAGTGGCGGGCGTCGGCGAAATCATCCTCGCCACACCGGCGCGGAAAGGCGGCATCAGCCCCCTCATTTGTGCGGCGGCCGCACTCAGCGGGGTGAACCGCATCTTCACCGTCGGAGGCGCTCAGGCGATTGCGGCGCTGGCCTACGGGACGGAGAGCGTCCCGCAGGTGGACAAGATCGTGGGACCGGGAAATATCTATGTCGCCATGGCGAAGAAACTCGTCTACGGGACGGTGGCCATCGACATGATAGCCGGCCCGAGCGAGATACTGGTAATTTCCGACGGAACGCTCCGGCCCGACATTGCGGCGGCGGATCTGCTCTCCCAGGCGGAGCACGACGAGATGGCCTCTTCCATCCTGCTCACCCCCGATGCGGCCCACGCCCGCGACGTCGCCGGCGAAGTGAAGCGGCAGTTGAAGGATCTTTCGAAATCCTCGATTGCATCAAAAGCGATCGCCAGGTACGGGATGATTGTCGTGACCGGTGATCTTGATGAGGCGGTGACCCTCGCAAACCGGTATGCGCCGGAGCACCTGGAACTCCTGGTGAAAAATCCACGCGCGCTACTGCGAAAAGTCACCAATGCAGGGGCGGTATTTATGGGGGGCACGACGCCGGAGGCGCTGGGCGATTACATCGCCGGTCCGAACCACATCCTTCCCACGGGCGGCACGGCGCGTTTTTCCTCTCCCCTCGGGGTCTATGACTTCATCAAAAGGACGAGCGTCATATCCTTTTCCCGGGGCGCGCTCAGGCGGTACGGTGAAAAGGCGGCGTATTTCGCGGCGATGGAGGGTCTCGGTGCGCACGAGCGGTCGATTACCATGAGGCTCCTCGGGCCTGCGAACCGGGGCGGCAGGACAAAAAAATCTTGACAAAATAATCCAGTCGGTTAATCTCCACACCTCGTTGGAGCAGCCACCGACCGAAGCGGGCGTAATTCAGCGGTAGAATGTCAGCTTCCCAAGCTGGACGTCGTGGGTTCGATCCCCATCGCCCGCTCCATTTTTCCCCGAGCCGCTTTCTCTGCCGCCGGTCCCTTTCTACTCGCACGGACAGGCGGTGGTTTCGACGGCGGGCAGGCCTCCTGGTGCAGGTTTTTTTGTTTGCAATTGGCACTTTTTGTGGTATGCACTACCTCAATTGTAAGTGGGCGTCGCCCACTTTTTTATTTTAGGCCTTTGGAGACCGCGGGTTGTGGATGACACCTGGCGTGAGAAAATTATCGAACTGGCGGAGCCGCTGGTTGCCTCGCAGGGCATGGAGCTCGTCGAGGCGGAATGTCTCCGCATGAAATCGCGGTGGCTGGTCAGGCTGTATATCGACCGTGAGAGCGGTGTCACCGTCGATGACTGCGCCCGCATCAGCCACGAACTGGGAGACATTCTCAACGTGTACAACGTCCCCCCGGGGCCCTATAACCTCGAGGTCTCGTCCCCGGGGTTCGATCGGCCGCTCGCGCGGGAAAAGGATTTCATGACCTACCGGGGACACACGGTGACAATCCGGCTCAGTGAAGGCATCGAGGGAAGGAAAAATTTCAAAGGTCTTCTGAAGGAGTGCATTGCATTGCAGGAAGGCATGGTGCTCGTCCTCGAAGTCGAGGGGAAGGAGTACCGGATACAGAGAAGTCTGGTTGCAAAGGCACACCTTGAATATGATTTATCGGATGGAGGCATCCATACATGATACCCGAGCTCAAGCGTCTCATAGAACAAATGGGGAAAGAAAAAGGGATTGATAAAAAAATCATCATCGATGCCCTCGAGACAGCCGTCCTCACGGCGGCGAAGAAAAAGATGGGACCGAATGTGGATATAGAGGTTCGCTACAACGAGGAACTGGGCGAGATCGAGGCCTTTCAGTTCAAGACGGTGGTGGACAAGGTGGTTGCCGCCGACACGCAGATAACGATCGAGGAAGCGCGAAAGGATTACGACGAGGAATCACAGCCCGGGGACAGCCTCGGCGTGAGAATGGACGCCGCGTCGTTCGGGAGAATCGCCGTGCAGACGGCGAAACAGATTATCATCCAGAAGGTCAAGGATGCCGAGCGTGACAATATCTATGACGAATACAAGGACCGGAAGGGGGAGCTTATCAACGGCTTCGTCCAGCGGTTCGAGGGGACGAACATCATCGTGAACCTCGGTATGGCCGAGGGGGTGATTCCCCAGTCGGAACAGATCCCGAAGGAAAGTTTCCGGAGAGGCGAGCGCATCAGGGCATACATCTACGAGGTAAAACGCATCTCGAAGGGGCCGCAGATTATCCTCTCCCGCACCCATCCCGGCTTCATAAGGACGCTCTTCGAACTGGAAGTGCCCGAGATATCCGAAAGGCTTATCGAAATCGTGAATATCGCGAGGGAGCCGGGGAACCGGACGAAACTCTCCGTGCGCACGAAGGATAAGGATATTGACCCCGTGGGCGCCTGCGTGGGCATGAGGGGATCGCGCGTGCAGAGCGTGGTCCAGGAGCTGCGGGGAGAAAAAATTGATATCGTGCCCCATTCCGATGATCCCGTGAAATACGTCTGCAACGCCCTGTCGCCGGCCAAGGTGGATCGCGTCCTCCTCGATGCCGAGATGCGATCCATGGAAGTGATTGTACCGGACGACCAGTTGTCGCTGGCGATCGGCAAGAACGGTCAGAATGTCAGGCTCGCGGCGCGGCTGACGGGATGGAAGATAGATGTAAAGAGCGAGACGAAGATAAAGGAGAACGAAGCCGAAGGCCATGTGGCACTCATGAGGGTCACGGGCATCGGGGAACACACGGCGGAACTCCTGTACCGCGAAGGATTCAAGAGCCTGAGTCTGCTTGCCTCCGCAGAACCTGAGATGCTGGCAACTATCAAGGGAGTGAGTGAGGACAAGGCCCGTGCATGGATCAGGGAAGCGGGTGAAATGATAGCTGAAGAAATCGCAGGCAAGGCGCCTGCAACGAAGAAGTGATGGTAGACCACGAGGAGCCCCCGGATGTCCAAAACGAGAGTATACGAACTGGCCAAAGAAATCGGCATAGACAATAAGGAAATGATCTCCAGGCTCGAAAAGCTCGGGATTGCCGTCAAGTCCCATTCGAGCTCTCTTGAAGACAGTGACGTCGAACGTGTGAGAAATGAATTCAGGCGTCGCGATCAGGCCACCGTCGTGGAAGAGCGGGTAAAACGGGGCGTCATCAGGCGGCGGACGGTGCATCAAGCGGTCGAGGAACTCCCGCCTGAGGATGAGGTCCCGGAAGTTCCGCCCGAACCGGTGCCGGAACCCGTGGCACCTCCCATGGCGGCGAAGGAAGAGGAAGGCCGGGAGAAGGTTCGCGAGGGGAAAAAGGCCGAGGAAGTCGGGGTCAAAGAGGCAGCCGCTGCAGCGCCCGTGCACACACCGCCGCCTTCCGGAGTCCGCCCTGCCGAAAAAGCGGCGCCGAGGCGGGAGGAAGGCCCCGCGAAGAGGCCGGCGCGACCGGAGGCCCCCAGGGTAATTCCGGGAAAAGAGAAAAAGGAAACGCCGGCACGATCGAAGGAGACACCGTCCCATCTCGCGAGGAAAGAGCAGCCTCTCCCGCGGCAGGCGGAGGCGAAGCCGGGGACGGCGCGGGAAAAGCTTGATGAATTCAAGGGGAGGAAAAAACCGGTTGAGGTGCTGGTTGAAGAGGTGCCGGCGCGCAAGCGGTCCTTTGTAAAGCAGCGCATAGATAAAAAGGAAAGGCGTGTCACCAAGGACCGGGGCGATACAAGAGATGTGACTGAGGCGAAACGAGGCTGGCGGGAGGAGAAGAAGGAAGTGCTCACGCACTTAAAGACGACAGAGATTACCACCCCGAAGGCAATCAAGCGCAGACTCAAGGTGCAGGATGAAATACAAGTCGGCGAGATGGCGAAACGGATGGGCGTGAAGGCGAGCGAGGTCATCAGCAAGCTCATGGCGGCGGGTCTCATGGTATCCATCAATCAGTCCATCGATGTTGATACGGCGACACTCATTGCCGGCGAGTTCGGGTACCAGGTGGAATCCCTCACGGCAGAATTTGAGGAAGTCGTGCAGCGTGTCCAATCCTCCCCCGAAAAGCTCTGCCCGCGGGCGCCCGTGGTGACCATCATGGTTCACGTGGATCACGGCAAGACCTCACTTCTCGATGCCGTGAGGGAAACGCACGTGACGGATGAGGAATCCGGAGGCATCACCCAGTCGATCGGCGCATACCGCGTGACCGTTCACGGCAGGGATATCGTATTTCTCGATACGCCCGGCCACGAGGCATTCACCGCCATGAGGGCCCGCGGGGCCAAAGTCACCGATATCGTGGTGCTCGTCGTCGCCGCCGATGACGGCGTCATGGATCAGACCGTCGAGGCGATCAACCACGCCAGGGCGGCGGGCGTTCCCATCATGGTGGCGGTGAATAAAATTGACAAACCGGGAGCCGACACGGACCGCGTCAAGAATCAGCTCACGGAAATGGGGCTCGTGCCCGAGGCCTGGGGCGGCGAGACCATCTACGCAGAGGTGTCCGCGAAAAAGAAAACCGGCATCCAGGAACTGATGGAACTCATTCTCCTCCAGGCGGACGTGCTGGAGCTCAAGGCTGATCCCGACAAGCCCGCGCACGGCGTCATCATCGAATCGAAGCTCGACAGGGGCAGAGGCCCCGTCGCCACCGTAATTGTGCAGGAAGGAACCCTGAAAGAGGGCGATGCCGTGGTGTCCCGGAAGGAGTACGCCAGGGTGCGGGCCATCATTGACGATAAAGGGAACCGCGTCAAGGCCGCCGGACCTTCCACGCCCGTGGAGGTGATCGGATTTTCCGATGTCCCCCAGGCGGGGATGGAATTCGCCTGCGTGGAAGACGACAAGATGGCCCGGAGCATCAGTGATTACTGGACGAGGAAGGAAAGGGAGCGTGACCTCTCGAAGACCTCCAAGATCACCCTGGATCAGCTCTATGCGCGCATCAAGGAAGGGGCCAAGGAATTCGCCGTTATCATCAAGGCCGATGCACAGGGGTCCGTGGAGGCGCTCGCCGAATCGCTGGGCAAGCTGGCCACGGAGAACGTCAGGGTGAAAGTCATCCATGCCTCCACCGGGGCGGTGACCGAATCCGATGTCATGCTGGCATCGGCCTCCGACGCGATCATCATCGGGTTCAAGGTGCGGCCCGATTCACGCATCAAGGAGCTTGCCGACCGGGAAGGAGTGGAAATCAAGTATTACGATGTGATTTACAACGTGACCACCGATGTCAGGGCCGCCATGGAAGGGCTCCTGGAGCCCGTCTACGTGGAAGTGGTGCAGGGGCATGCCGAGGTGCGGCAGGTATTCAAGATACCCAAGGTGGGCGCCGTGGCGGGCAGCTTTGTCACCGACGGGAAAATAGCCCGTAACGCGAGCCTGCGGCTTCTCAGGGACGGCGTCGTGATATTCGACGGGAAAATACTCTCGCTGAAGCGGTTCAAGGACGATGCCCGCGAGGTGGCGGAGGGATTCGAATGCGGGATCGGCATCGAAAACTTCAATGACGTCAAGGAAAACGACGTCATCGAGTCATATGTGCAGGAGGAGGTCAAGCGAAGACTCGAATAAAAGGTATCGCGGTGCGGAATCATGGTGGTCGCCACGGGTATCGTTGAGATTTATATTCATGAATCCAGATCGCTCAAGGAGAAGCGGTCGGTACTGCGGAAGATAACACACCGGATACAGAACACCTTTAATGTATCAGTGGCGGAGGTCGGCGCCGGCGACCACTGGAAGCGAAGCATCATCGGATTTTCCATGGTGGGGAACGAAAAAGGATTCATAAACTCGAAAGTAGACAAGCTCATCAGTTTTATTGAAGGGATGAATCTCGCCGATATCGTGAATACGCATGTGGAAATAGTCAGCATGTCCGATGACACGGCAGGAAGCGCCGGAAGCCGAGAGACCTACGATGACTTTTAAACGGGCGAACAGAGTCGCCGATCTTATCAGGACGGAGATTGCCGATATACTGCTGCGGCAGATCGGGGATCCGCGCCTGAAGAAAGTAACGGTGACGGACGTGAAAGTGACGGACGATCTCCGTCTGGCGAAACTGTATTTCGTCGAGATGGGTGAAAACACCCTCGGCGATGATATCAGGCAAGGGCTTGCCAGAGCCGCCGGGTACCTCCGGCGGGAGCTCGGCAAGCGCCTGCAGCTTCGCCATGTGCCCGAGCTCATGTTCATATACGACGAGTCCTTCGCCTATGGAGACCGTATCGAGCGGCTCCTCGCGGGGATACAGGAAGAAGAGAAGTCCGATGCTTGACACAATTGCCGCACTCATTCGCCGCCGACGGCGGTTTCTGGTAACGACCCACGTGAGACCCGACGGCGATGCCATCGGTTCCGCGCTGGCCGCCTACCACGTGCTCAGGGGTCTCAACAAGGAGGCGGTGGTCTACCTGCAGGATAAGATTCCTGATATCTACGCCTTCCTGCCGGGCGCCTCCGTGGTGGTGCGGCGCCTCGGTGCGGTCGATACCTTCGACACGGTGATACTGCTCGACTGCAGCGATATCCGGCGGGTGGGCGATGAGGCGGACAAGGTGGGGTCCATAGGGACCGTCATCAATATCGATCATCATCTGTCCAATAATGGATTTGCGGAGTATTCACTGATTGATGCCGGCGCAAGCTCGACGGGTGAGCTGCTCTATCGTCTTATCGGGGAGCTCGGCGTTGAGATTACGCCCGATATCGCCGTGAACATTTATACCGCCGTCGTTACCGACACGGGGTCGTTCCGGTACTCCAGTGCGGGCAGCGCCGCCTTCAGGCTGGCCGCCGAGATGGTCGACCGCGGGGCGGAGCCGCACGTCGTCGCGGAACGCATCTACGAGACGGCGCCGCGTGAACGGATCGCGCTCTTGAAGTCGGCCCTGAACACGCTGGGATTCGATTACGGCGGCAGCGTCGGCTCCATTGTGGTCACCCGGGCGATGCTCCGTAAAACGAAGGCCCTGTCGGAACACACGGAAGGTCTCGTGGATATAGTGCGTTCCATCGAGGGCGTGAGGGTGGCGGTGTTTTATCAGGAAATGGAAGACGGAACCGTCAAGGTAAGCCTCCGCTCAAAGGGTTCCACCGATGTGTCGAGGCTGGCGGTCCGGTTCGGCGGCGGCGGGCATCTCAACGCGTCGGCCTGTTCAATCAAGGGCGACGTCGCGGAGGCGAAGCGGCAGATTCTCGATTCGATTCAGGCGCTCTCCATCGTGGCCGGGTAGGGCGCGCTTGCAGCAGGCACGACGTTACATGCACGGTGTGGTGGTCATTGACAAACCGGCGGGACGTACCTCCTTCGACGTGGTACGCCGCATTCGGGGGCTTTGCGGGGCGGCGAAGGCCGGACATGCTGGCACGCTGGATCCCCTGGCAACGGGGGTGCTGCCAGTCTTCGTCAATGAAGCGACCAAGCTCATGCAGTTCTTTTCACATGATGACAAGGAATACCGGGCGACGGTGCTTTTAGGGGTTGAAACGGACACCCTCGACGTGGAAGGGCGTGTCACCGCCGAGAGGAGTTGCGACGTCACCGCGGGTGAGGTGACGCGGGCGGTGGAATCTCTCGTGGGACGGGTCCGGCAGCAGCCGCCGCGGTATTCGGCGGTAAAGCACCGGGGTAAGCCGCTCTATGTCTGGGCACGGAAGGGTGTTCACGTGGAAGTGGAGCCGCGCACCGTCGAGATATACCGCATCACCGTTCTCGAGGTGGCGCTCCCGCTGGTGAGGTTTTCAGTGGCCTGTTCCAAGGGCACCTATGTGAGGTCGCTCTGCGAGGATCTCGGCAGGCGCCTGGGCTGCGGGGCCTGTCTCTTCGGCCTGAGAAGAACCCGGTGTGGGCGATTTCGGGAGGACGAGGCGCTCGTCCTCGAGGAGAGGGGCGACCGGGAATACGCGGACCTCATTCAAAGCCGCATCATACCGATTGCGGACGCGCTCGGTGATTTTCCCGCCGTGCCGGTGACCGCCATCGAGGCGGAAAAGATACAACAGGGTCTGCAGCCCGACTGCGAAATGCTCGAGGGGCGAAACATTCCTTCTCTCAGTGAGGGGGATATGGTAAAGTTCGTGACGGAAAATTACACTGTCGTGGCGGTTGCGGAAATGCTGGTGCCTGCCCGGGAGCTGCCGTTGATGGACAAGCGCCGGCAGGCGGTAAAAATCGTCAGGGTGTTCAATACATGACATGCAGAGCTTTTTACGAAGCCATCAAGAAATCAGTTTAAGGGAGGATACAAAACGGTGCTGGAAGTAGAAAAGAAAAATGAAATAATCGGTAAATTCCGAACCCATGAAAAAGACACGGGGTCCCCGGAAATTCAGATCGCCCTCTTGAGTGCGAGAATCGACTACCTTTCGGAACACTTCAAGGTACATGCAAAGGATCATCATTCCCGCAGAGGTCTTCTCAAACTCGTGGGGAAGCGCAGAAGCCTGCTTGATTATCTGAAGAAGAAAGAGGTCGAGCGCTACAGGGAAATGATCAAACGTCTTGGACTGAGGAGATAATCCCGGTCATTTCAGTATAAGGAGAATATAATGAGCGAACTATTTACGACAAGTTTCGCAGGCAGGGACATATCCGTAAAAATCGGATACATGGCCGATCAGGCCGACGGCGCGGCACTCGTGTGCTATGGTGATACGGTGGCCCTCGTGACGGCGGTCTGCATGAAGACCAGGCGGGAGGGGGTCGATTTCATCCCGCTTACAGTGGATTACCAGGAAATGACCGCGGCGGCCGGAAAAATTCCGGGTGGTTTTTTCAAGAGAGAAGGCCGTCCCAATGAACGCGAAATCATCACCTCGAGGGTTATCGACAGGTCCACGCGGCCTCTGTTTCCAAAGGGATTTGCCAACGAAACACAGATTGTGGCAACGATTCTTTCCTATGACAATGAGTGCGCATCGGACGTGGCGGCCATGCTCGGCGCATCAGTGGCGCTCTCAATCTCGGACATCCCCTTCAAGGGCCCCGTGGCAGGGGCGAGAGTCGGCAGGATTGACGGCAGGCTGGTGGTCAACCCCACGGCGGCGGAACTTGAACTGAGCGATCTCGACATCTATCTGGTGGGACGCAAAGTCTCCCCCGGCACCGGAGGGAAAGACTTTGACGTCAATCTCGTGATGATGGAGGGAGGCGCAAAGGAAGTCGGAGAGGACGTCATCGTCGGGGCAATCAATGCCGGCCTTGAGGCGCTGCGGCCCGTCATGGAATTCCAGGACAGGATCTGCCGTGCCGTCGGGAAGGAAAAGAGGAAGGTGGAACTCACCCAGGTTCCCGATGACCTCCGGACACAGGTGCGCGACGCCTCGTTTGATGGTCTGAAGGCGGCATATGCACAGGCGAGAAAACAGGAGCGTCATGCGGCCATCAATGACGCGAGGGCGAAAATCGTTGATGCGTACGCGGGACCGGACGGTAAACAGGCGCCACTGGTAAAAAAGGTGCTCGACGACGTGGAGCGGTCCATCCTCCGGGACATGATTATAAAGGAAGGAAAGCGAATCGACGGAAGGCCCTCCAACGCCATCAGGCCCATTACCTGCGAGGTCGGCCTGCTGCCGCGCACGCACGGCTCCGCCCTCTTCACACGCGGCGAGACGCAGTCGCTCGCGATGCTCACGCTGGGAACCTCATCGGATGAACAGCGTCTCGACTACATCGGCGGCGAGGAGATGCGGTCCTTTATGCTTCACTATAATTTCCCTCCCTACAGCGTCGGTGAGGCCCGCATGCTGCGGGGCCCGGGCCGGAGGGAAGTCGGACACGGAGTGCTTGCCCGCCGGGCGTTGCTTCCCATCCTTCCCCCGCAGGTGGAGTTCCCCTACACCATCCGCATCGTATCGGAGATACTTTCCTCCAACGGTTCGTCATCCATGGCCACCGTCTGCGGCGGATCTCTTTCGCTGATGGACGCCGGGGTGCCGGTGCGGGACATGGTAGCGGGTATCGCCATGGGACTGCTCAAGGAAAGCGACAAAGTGGTCATCCTGTCCGATATCCTCGGTGACGAGGACCATGCAGGCGATATGGACTTCAAGGTGTGCGGCACAAAGAAGGGCATCACATCGCTCCAGATGGACATCAAGATTGACGGCATCAACGAGGACATCCTCACGAAAGCCCTCGCCCAGGCCCGCGAAGGCAGGCATTTCATCATTGACAAGCTGCAGGAAACCATACGCGAGCCCAGGGAGAATCTCTCCGTGTATGCGCCGAGGATTACCACCATCATGATCAATCCCGCGAGGATACGGGACGTCATCGGCACCGGCGGAAAGAATATCAGGCAGATCATCGCCGAGACGGGCGTGGAAATAAACGTGGAAGACAACGGAACGGTCACTATCGCATCCTCCGATGCGGATGCCTCCGCGAGAGCGATCGCCATGGTGAAAGCCCTTACTGAAGAAGCCGAAATAGGCAAAATCTACATGGGCACGGTCAGGAAGGTCGTCGATTTCGGCGCCTTCGTGGAGATTCTTCCCGGCACGGACGGGCTCGTCCATATTTCACAGCTCGACAACAAACGCGTCAACAAAGTGACCGATGTGGTCAATGAGGGCGACAGGATTCCCGTCAAGGTGATAGAGATTGACAAGAGCGGGAAAATCAAGCTGAGCAGGAAGGAAGCCCTCGACGATTCAAAATCGAATAAATAAAAGTCATATTCCTTCATCGGTCCGGACGCGCCTTCTTCCCGGCGGCGCACACACCAGGCCGGTGATCCAGGATACCCGCGGCAATGGAAGCGATCACCGTGAAAGTAAGGCAATCGCCCCCGGGCTCCGATGTGAGCCTGCCGCGGTATATGACGGATAATGCGGCGGGTATGGACGTGTTCGCCGCCGTTTCCGACGACGAAGTCGTCCTGCCCGGGGAGCGGAAAATCATCCCCACGGGAATCGAGATTTCACTTCCGCCCGGCTACGAGGCGCAGATCAGGCCCCGGAGCGGCCTCGCGCTCCGGTGCGGTGTTACCATCCTCAATTCACCGGGTACCATCGATGCCGATTATCGCGGCGAAATAAAAATCATCATTATCAATCACGGCACGGAACCCTTTACCGTACAACGGGGGGACCGGATTGCGCAGATGGTGGTACAGCCCGTCTGCAGGGTGTACTGGTCTCTTTCGTGCGGTCTTGATGATACCGGACGGGGAAGCGGGGGGTTCGGTCACACCGGTGCATGAACCGGGACCGGTGCATCGAACCGTGAGAGCGGCATGACGGGTCTCTCCTGCGTGCAGAGCGGGTACACTTTTCATGTGCGTGCCGGTGCGCCAGAAGGCTCCTGCGGGTGTGCGGGCATCCCCGCGGTGTGACAACTTTCACAGTATGCACCCCTGAAAAAGGGTTGTTTTTGTTTGTCTTATCAGGAGATTTGTTGTATTTATTTTTTGCATCGCGGTAAAATTCCGCCGCATGTCACACGCTGAGGTTGAGCTTCCGTGAAACGTCACAAAGTGCGAAAGACCTACAAGGAAATCAATGAGAAGATCAGGGCGGGCAATGTCGTCGTCGTCACCGCAGAGGAAATTATCGACATCGTGGAACGCAAGGGCAACGTGGAGGCGGCGAAACAGGTTGATGTGGTCACCACGGGAACCTTCGGTCCCATGTGCTCATCGGGCGCCTTTCTCAACTTCGGCCATCCGTCACCGCGGATAAAAGGAACCCGCACATGGCTCAACGATGTAGCGGCCTACGGCGGCATCGCGGCGGTGGACTGCTATATCGGCGCGACGGAAGTGGTGGAGGGAGACCCTCTCAACAGTATCCACCCCGGCGAGTTTAATTACGGCGGCGGTCATGTCATCGAGGACCTCGTGGCGGGCAACGTCATCAGGCTGCGCGTCGAGGGCTACGGCACGGACTGCTATCCCGCCCGCAAATATGAAAAAAACATCACCATCCACGACCTCAGGGATGCCATGCTTTTCAATCCGCGCAACGCCTATCAGAACTACAGCTGCGCCGTCAATATGTCGGACAGGACAATCTACACCTACATGGGCGTCCTGAGGCCCTTCATGGTAAACGCAACCTACTCAACATCGGGACAGTTGAGCCCTCTGCTCAACGATCCCTATTGTTCCACCATCGGCATCGGCACACGGATCTTTCTCGGAGGCACGCAGGGGTTTGTCTCCTGGCATGGCACCCAGCACCGGACCCAGGTGCTCCGGGGGGAGAACGGCGTTCCCCGGGAGTCGGCTGCCACCATTGCCGTGATCGGCAACATGAAGGAGATGAACCCGGAATGGCTTGCCGCCGCCAGTTTCCTCGGGTACGGCGTATCCCTCTACGTGGGGATCGGCATACCGATACCGGTGCTGAACGAGGAGGTCGTGAAACATGCGGCGGTCAGGGATGAAGATATCTATGTTCAGATTTACGACTACGGGGTCGATTACCCGAGCGGCAAGGCAAAAAGCCTCGGCGAGATAAATTATAAGGAACTGCGCAGCGGGCAGATCACACTCAACGGCAAGGCGGTTGATACGGCGCCGCTTTCCAGTTATTACAAGGCCCGGCAGATCGCTCATCTCCTGAAAGAGTGGATTGAGAAGGGAACGTTCTTCATCGGGGAGCCCCAGCAGATGCTCCCGGGGTGTTAAAAAACAGTTGTAATCACAGTCTAATATTGGTACAAAGTACCGCAAACGGACTCAGAACAGGGATGCATGCCGTGAAAATAGGCAGGTACCTTCTGGCATTCGTGATTATCATGACGGGTGCGATTATATACGGCAAAGGGGGGTATGTCGATTATCGTCACTTAAAAGACATACTGGCTTCTCTCCAGGAGGAAAACAGTCACACCGCACAGGAAAACGATGCGCTCAAGGAAGAGATACTACTTCTCGGAAACGATCTCATGTATATAGAGAGAATCGCGCGCCAGGAGCTTGGACTCGTGAGGACCGATGAAACGGTATACCGTTTCATTGAAGAGCACCCTCTCAAGGGGGTCAATAAGACACGCGTAGATGATACGCAACCTACGCAACCATGACGGCGGGAAGGTGATATGTTTCCAATAGCGGATCTTTTTTTTACCGATAAGAAAATTGCGGGAATAGACCTGGGCTCGAATTCCCTGAAACTGGTGGAGATAGCCGATTCCTCCGGGGGGTACGAGCTGAAGCACTGGGCGGAGATGCCCCTGGAACGGGGAATCATCGAGAGCGGCCTCATCAAAAACCAGGATATTCTCTCCAAAAAAATCAGAGAACTCATCAAAGAATCAAAAAGCCTCACCAAAAAGGCGGCCATCGCCCTTTCAGGCCATACCGTCGTCGTCAAGAAAACATCATTTCGCAACATGGATGATGAAGAACTGCGCCAGCTCATCACCGACGAGGCGGGCCAGTTCCTACCCTTCGAAGACAGCGGCGATATCGAGTTCGACTGCCACATTATCGGTGACAACCTCCTGAACCCGGAACAGATGGATGTCATCGTGGCCGCAGCGCGCAAGGACGTCATAAAAAATTATACCCATGCTATCGAGAAAGCGGGCCACAAGGTGGCGATCCTTGATGTGGACCTCTTCGCGCTCCAGACCGCTTTTGAGAAGAACTATGATCTCGAGGCAAACGACGTGGTGGCTCTGATTCACATGGGTGCGGGCATGACGGGCATCAATGTGGTGAGAGGCGAGAATTCGGTATTCACCCGCAGCATTCCCATGGGTGGAGACACCATCACCGATGCAATCGTTCAGAACAAGAGCATATCCTTTGAAGAAGCCGAGAAAATAAAGCGTGACGCATCGGCGGGAACGGGCGATTTCAAGGATGATATCCTGGAATTCGCAGGTCCCATTCTCGGTGAAATTGAAAGGACGATTGACTACTTTACCATTGAGCTGGGCGGCATGACGGTTGCCAATGTCATGCTCAGCGGCGGGTGCGCCAGAATACCCGGCATGGTCAACAGGCTTTCCGACGTGCTGCGGGCGGACGTGAAGATCATGGATCCCTTTAAAAATATCAAATATGACAAAAAGGTTTTCAGTGACGCCACTATCGAAAAGATCGGCCCCGTCGCCGTGATCGGTGTCGGACTGGCGCTCAGGAGAGTGGACGACTTATGATAAGGATCAATATACTTCCGTATCGTGAGGAGAGGAAAAAGACGGAACTGGCCCGGCAGATTATGGTCCTGGCGGGAGTGTTCGTCATTTTCTTCCTGGTGGTGGCCGGCGTACATCTGTATATGACCATCAGCCTGAGAAGCCTGGCACAAGAGGTAAAGGCCGCGGAGGAAAGGCTCGCAGCGCTGGGGGAAGTGACGGGCGACCTGGACAAAATCAAAAAGGATAAACTGCTCCTCGAGAAAAAGATCGCCATTATCGATGACCTCGAGAAGGGACGGGGGCGGCCCGTGGTGCTGATGGAGGAGCTGTCCGCCACAGTGCCCATCGGCCAGGTGTGGATTTCCACGATTGAAAAGGCAGAGGACAGCCTGCGCCTGGAGGGAATTGCCATTGATAATCCGGCTATTGCGCTCTTCATGCAGCAGCTGGAAAAATCACCGGTCATCTCGTCGGTGGATCTGGTTTCTTCGGAGCTCACCACGATATCAGGGACCAGGTTGATGAACTTCAAACTGTTATGTGGAATAAGGAAGGGATAACATGGCGGCACTCTCACTCTCACTTTCACTTGATGATGTCATCAAAATGCCCGCGAAGCGCAAGGGGATTGTCATCCTATTCATCCTCCTTGTGCTCGGGTACATGTATTTCTTCTTCTATCTGCAGCCTGCCATCGAAAAGCGGGGGGAGCTCAGCGATAACCTGGAAACCCTGAATAAACAGATTGAATCGCGGCAGCGCCTCGTGCAGGAAATTGAGGCGTATAAGAAGGATATCGCCAAACTCGAAGAAAATCTGAAGGACGCGCTGGCCAAACTGCCCGAACAGAAAGACATCCCGCTGCTTCTCACCGCCATTTCCGAAGCCGAGATGGAGGCGGGGCTCGACAACCTGCTCTTCAAGCCTTCGGAACCGGTCGCGAAGGACTTCTACAAGGAATTGCCGGTGAACATCGTGGTGGAGGGGTCCTACCACGATATTGCACTCTTTTTTGACCGGGTATCGACCCTTTCCCGCATCGTCAATATCACCGATATAAGAATTGACCATTCCAAGGAAAAACGGCAGGGCAACATTCTCACTGCCAAGTGTCTCCTGAAGACGTACATGTTCATGGAACCTCAGGAAGTGCAAAAACAGGAAGAGGACAAAGCCAAGGATGAAGCACAACAGGAAAAGAATGGATAGAATTATCGGTGTGGTCCTCGGCATGGCGCTCGTTGTCCTTTTGAGCCCCGTGTACATGGCGTGGTGTGCCGGTCCTGTGGAATCGAAACCCCCGGAATCTCAGCCTGCGGTCGCCGCACCTCCCGCGCCGGAGTCTGCCGCACAGCCCGTCACCCAGAACCGGTATGATCCGAAAGGCAAGGCGGACCCCTTCAAGCCGTTCATAGAAATCAAGACGGAAGCGGAAAAGAAAGCGGAGAAGAAAGAGCAGGCAGAAAAATCGAAACTGCTCCCGCCGCTGGAACGGTACGGCCTCGAGGAATTCAAACTCATCGGTATTGTCTGGAACCAGACAAGGCGGGTCGCCATGGTGGAAGATTCGGGAGGAAAAACCTATGCGATTACCGAGGGTATGAAAATCGGCCTGAATGAAGGCAAGGTTGAAAAAATATTGCCGGACCAGGTCATCGTGAGTGAAAAAGTTCGGGATGCGTTCGATAACGTGAAACTTGAACAGGCAATCTTAAAGATTAAGAGCGAAGAGAATGAGGGAGAGCTATGAAGGTACATAAAAGGATACGACTGTTTGCAGGCATGGTGATGATCGTCTCATTGATTCTCACGGGGTGCGCTGCAAATAGGAGTGCAACGGCACCCGCCGCTCCGGCCGCAGGCGTTCCGGAGGCAGCCTATGTAAAGGATGTCACCTTCGACAAGGCCGACGGCAAGGAGCGGGTTCTCATTCTTGTATCCGAGATGCCCGAGTATACCGTTTCACGGGAATCCGACACGGCACTGACACTCAAGCTGAAGAATGTGTTTGTGCCCGATAACCTGAAGAAAAAACTGGGGGAAGGCCGGCTGGTAAATATTCGCCACGTTGCCCTCTCACAGGATCCCGCGGAAGGGGCGTTGTGGGCCTATGTGACGGTGACACTCAATGAAATGGCGCCTTACCGGATCAGCCAGGAAGACAAGAGTATCGTGCTCACCTGCGACGTGTCCTCGCTATCCGTCGCGGCGGCGGCGAGCGACCCGGGTGTGCTGCAGGCGCGGAAGCTTGCCGAATCCATCATCGGGGATAAGGAAGCCGCCGTGCAGCCGTCGGGACCCATCAAATACACGGGCGCCAAGGTCTCCCTGAACTTTCAGGATGCCAATATCAAGAGCGTGTTCAGGTCTCTCTCGGAGGTAAGCGGGTACAACGTCATAGCAGGTCCCGGCGTGGACCAGAAGGTCACCGTCTTCATGAAGGACGTGCCCTGGGACCAGGCGCTCGATACCATCCTCGAGATAAACGCACTTGGAAAGAAGACCGCCAACAACGTCATTACCGTGCTGCCCCTGGCTGATTTGCAGAAGGCCGAAGAGGCGCAGCAGAAGAAGGATGTGTCCCAAGGGAAACTACGGCAGATTTCCATTGAAGCCAAGATCGTGGAGGTAAACACCACCGCCACGCGGCAGCTCGGCATCCAGTGGGGCTATGGCTACCAGAACACCTGGGGAGGAAGGGATTACGGCATGCTCGCGGGTACGGCTGCCAGCGGCGCGCTGACCACACTGCCGGGCAACATCGGCCTCACGGGAAGCAACGTCGCAGTCAATTTCCCGGCATTGGTACCGGGTACGGGAACACCGGTGAATCCGGGCATCGGTCTCATTGTGGGCGCCGACAAGTTCATCCTCGATGCAAAACTCTCGGCCCTTGAACTGTCCGGTGACGGCAAGGTCATTTCCTCGCCCAAGGTGACGACACTCGACAACGTGCTGGCCACCATCAAACAGGGTCAGCAGATACCCTATACGATCACTGACAAGGACGGGAACCGGACCATAGAGTTCAAGGACGCGGCGCTCCTCCTCGAAGTGAAGCCCACTGTGACCCCCGAAGGGCAAATATCATTGATGCTGAAGGCGACCAACGATACCGCCGACTGGGCCAATACCAATACCAACAAGGAAAATCCTCCCATCAACACGAACAGCGTGGAATCAACGGTCCTGGTATACGATGGTGATACCCTCGTGGTGGGAGGCGTCTATAAGTTAGATGACCAGGAGATCATGGAAGGTATTCCGGGGCTCTCCGAAATCCCGGTGATGGGCTGGCTCTTCAAGACCAAGACCACGATAAAGGTAAAGAGGGAACTTCTCATTTTCGTGACGCCGAGGATTATTGAGGCGGCACAGAAGAGGATCTGATGCGGGATCAGAGTGTATGGGGTGTTTTTCCCTGTACATGAGTAGCAGGGCGGCTTCGTCGCACATCGGAAATGTAATCGCCGGGACAGAGGGGCGCAATCTAACGACATAGGGGTATCGATATGACTAAAAGGACATTGAAAATCGGTTTTCTGCTTTTGTGTGTGGGTATTTTCGCGCTGGCGTTGACTTCCTGCGGGGAAAGTACCGAAGACACAGGGACCATTGAATTAACAGCGGATAAAACCGCGATACCCGCGGACGGTGTGAGTTCCGCTGCAATTACCGCGACGCTGAAAAATGAGAGCGGCACTCCCGTCATTCAGGGAACGGAAGTTTACTTCACCACCGACCTCGGCCGTTTTTCCAATGGGTCCATGGGATACACCCTTTCCACTGCTGACGCGACAGGAGTGGTGACAATCTCGCTGATTGCAGGGACAGTGGCAGGTGATGCCCATGTAGTGGCAAAATCAAACGGTGTGAAACAGACAATTGCCATCCGTCTTGTTTCGCCAAGCGAGGTTGGAACAACTGCCTCTATTGAATTGTCATCCAACAAAACATCCTTACCGGCAGACGGTTCAAGTTCTGCTGCCATCACAGCAACCCTTACGGATGCAACGGGCAGCGCTGTTGCACCGGGGACAAAGGTCGTCTTTACAACCGATCATGGCACGTTCACCGGAGGGACAACGACATACACAGTTTCAATTACCGATGATTCAGGGAAGGTAACGGTTGCCCTGATCGCGGGGACGACATCGGGCGTGGCTCAGGTGGTGGCGACGTCGAATGGAGTCACACAGAATATATTGATAACTTTTGCCGGTGAAGGCGGAGCAGGGTCTGTCTCGTCAATTGCACTGGCAGCCGACCCGACCTCGATTCCTGCCGACGGTGGAAGTTCCACAAAAATCACCGCCATGATGCTTGGCGGTACAGGAACTGCAGTGGCAAAGGGTACATCAGTGACGTTTACCACAACGCTGGGCACCTTTGCGAATGGGCTGGCAACCTATCAGGTCGCCACCGAGGATGATACAGGGACGGTCGTCGTGTCCCTCATAGCGGGTCTGGTGCAGGGCAGCGCAGCGGTCACTGCCGAATCGAGCGGTGTAAAGCAGAAAATATTAATAACTTTAACCGGTGCGGGGGGAACCTCTTCAATCACGCTGGTAGCGGATCCACTTTCTATTCCTGCAGACGGGACAAGTTCTTCGGATATTAATACCAAATTGTACTATGCTACGAATGTCCCCGTTGGTTCCGGTACTGTTGTATCGTTCAGTACGACACTTGGGACATTCCCGAATGGTAAGACAACATACCAAGCTGCAACTGATAGCTTTTCAGAAGTTAACTTAAGCCTCACCTCAGGTAAGGTGCCAGGCACGGCAACGGTCACTGTTGATGCGCTTGGTGTCACGCAGACAATACTAATTATATTCACACCCACAGGAGGGACTACGGCATCTATTGGATTGGAAGCCAAGCCCCTCTCGATACCTGCCGATGGGTCAAGCTCCACGGCAATTACGGCAACACTACTTGATGGTATAGGAGCCGCGGTAGGCATAGGGACCTACGTAACGTTTACCACTGATCTAGGCACGTTCTCCAATGGAACGGCGACATTCACGGTTGCAACTTCTGATGATACGAGTAAGGTGACAGTTTCATTGATTGCAGGGACGGTCACCGGTGTGGCTCACGTAGTGGCTACATCAAATAGCGTAGAACAAGCGATTATAATCAAGCTCGTTGAACCGGGCCAGGTCGGAGAAACTGCCTCGATTACTCTCGCTACCGAACCGCTTGCAATACCTGCGGATGGTTCAAGCTCCGCTGCTATAACAGCAACCTTGAAGGATGTCGGCGGCAATAACGTAGTGGTGGGAACAGAGGTTGTTTTCACCACCGACCTCGGTACTTTCTCAGGAGTAACTACATTCGCCGTTTCGACTTCCGATGATTTAGGAAAGGTGACGGTTTCGTTAATTGCGGGAGCGACTTCCGGTGTGGCCCACGTGTTAGCAGCGTCGAATGGTGTGACGCAGACAATTCTAATCATGATCGCCCAACCCGGACAAATCGGTGACACTGCTTCGATTGTATTGGCTTCCGATAAACCTGCGATACCTGCGGACGGTGCGAGTTCAGTTGCCATTACCGCAACACTCACGGATACGGCAGGCAATCCAGTTTATCAGGGAACGGATGTTATCTTTACCATTCCAACCACCGACCCCGGTACATTCCCCGGAGGGGTGAAGACATATTCTGTTTCCACAATTGATGATTCGGGGAAGGTAACAGTTGCACTGATTGCAGGTACGGTGAAAGGTGTTTCTCATGTGAATGTGACGTCAAATGTCGTGACGCAAAGTATTAAAACCCCATTCTATACACCGGGGAAAAGAATCACGGTGCTCGCGGATCCCGGTACGTTACCCGCTGATGGCAGCAGCACAAGCACCATCATAGTCGTAACCATTGACGCATTAGGGGATATCGATGAACTTGATTATCCCGTAACATTTACAATCACATCCGGGACCGGCAGCTTTGCCGATGGAACTGGCAGTGGTGTTGGTGCGACATATGTCGGATACAAGATAAACGGCATCGCCGAGGCTACTTATATAGCATCAACAACAGCAGGCAGCGTAGTAATTCAGGCGTCATATGTAGGGACCCCTGGCACAATTGCGGGAACAACCACGCTTACGCTGACACCATAGGAGCATTTTTCGATCTCTCAGGAAACGCGACGAACCCCGGAGCGTACTATCCGGTGAATTTGAAGAAGGGTCTTTTCAGCAGCAAATTATCTTTACTCCTTGAAGGAGCGATGCAATGAAACTCAAGGCGCGCGGCAAGTATGGGCTTGTAGTACACCTGCTCGTGATTGCACTTTTCACGATTACCCTTTCGGCATGTCCGAGCGGAACGTCAGGCGGAGGAGGTGGCGGAACTGGTGCGACCGCATCAATTGCGCTGACAGCCGATCCTGAATCGATACCCGCCGACGGCAAGAGTTCCGCAACGATTACAGCCACGCTGCTTTCCAGTTCGGGTACTGCGGTGGCATCAGGCACCCTGGTGAAGTTCTCCGCCACGCTTGGCACTTTTTCCAATGGTGAGTCGTCATACCAGGTGACGTATAAGGCTGCAGCCACAGAGGAAGGCGCGACCGCAGCAACTGAAAGTGTGATTACCGTTTCCCTCATATCAGGTCTGGTGCCGGGCGCGGCAGCAGTAACCGCCGAGTCGAACGGAGTAAAGCAGACCGTATCCATCACTTTCACCGGTGAAGGGGGGACGGGAACACCCGCATTCATCTCGCTCGCCACGACGAAAACCTCGGTGAAGTCCGACAATTCCGACAGCGCCACCGTAACCGCGACGGTTCTCAACAGCAGCTACGCCGTGGTACCGGGGGTGACGGTAGTCTTCACCGCCGACGGCGGAAGCATCAGCGCCTCGTCCGCAGAGACCGATGCGTCTGGCCTGGCACAGATAACATTCAAATCCGGAACGGTTGATAAAGGCAACAAGACGGTGACGATTATCGCCAGGGTGTCGGGACTCCAGTCCCAGATACCCCTGAAGATCGTGGGATCGACGCTCACCCTCGCCACCAGCATGGAATCGATTCCCGATGACGGAAGCACCCGGGCGGTACTCACGATCACCGCCAAGGATGCCGGCGGTGTCGAGGTCTTTGATGCACCGCTTACCTTGACGGTGTCCGGTGCCGGTGGGGCGGCCCTCGTGCAGTTTTCCGCCGACTATCTCCTCGATTTCTCGCAGGCCCCCGTGTATTCCGGCAAGACAGACGTCCTTGGGCAGTTCAAGGTATACGTGAGCGGAACGCAGGCGGGAGCCGTGACCATTACGGCGCAGGGCCTCGGCGATACGAAGGACGTTGCCTATACCATCAATCCGGCCTCTTCCGTGACCTTCGGCATTGCGGAACTGGAATCGCCGGAAGGCACGTCCGTCGCGTTTCAGGATCCCTTCTCGCTCTCAACGAATACACATCTGAAAATCATCGTGAATGCGCCCGATGCCGGTGAAACCGCCGTCGTATTCGCCACCACGGTGGGCGGCTGGGTCGAAGCTGCGGGCCAGCAGGTCTACGCGGCGCCCATCGCGGGAGGCAAAGCCACCGCAGTGCTGAATTCAGCGGCCGCGGGTCTTGCCTCGGTGCAGGTCAATTATTCAAGCGGCGGCACCCCCACGGATTCCATGACCGTGGCAATTTCAGCACCCTCCTCCGAGGCTGCGCAGATCACGATTCAGTCGAGTGCCTACGTTGTGGCGCCCAGTTCGGGCGGTGTCACCAATTCGGTGACGCTCAAGGCG
>JAPLJO010000034.1 GCA_026388515.1 Deltaproteobacteria bacterium
CCGTCTCGGATAAAAACAAAAAGATCGTCCCTTTTACATATGCCTACAAGATTCTCCTCAACGAACCCGATTACATCGCAGTCATGGACTGTCCCTGCAAGAAGGCCCTCAACGCACCCGCCTGGACGGTGAATTCATGTATCAGCGTGGGGAAGAACACGTCGCGTTTCTGGATCGACCGGTGCGGGGAAAAGTATCACGCGCGGAAAATCACCCAGCAGCAGGCGCTCGATCTCATTAAAAAATTCAGAAAAGAAGGATACCTCACCCAGGCCTTTTTCAAGGTTGCCACGGGCGGGACCATGGGCGTCATCTGCCTCTGTCATGTCGATAACTGCGTGAGCCTTCAGGCGACACAGTTCGCGAAAAAATTCGATTCCTCTTTTTCCATGGCGGCCCAGTCGGGCTACTCGGTACAGCATGATGATATCAGGTGCAAAAAGTGCGGCACCTGTGCGAAGATATGCATGTTCAAGGCTATAAGGGTAAATAACGGTACGTGGGCGTATGATAAAAACACATGTATGGGTTGCGAACTCTGCGTGGAACACTGTCCGCAGCAGGCGCTCGCCCTCTATCAGGACCCCGGCAAGACGGTTCCGCTCGACATGGATATTGTGAAAAAGGAATACCAGCGGGCATAAGAGGGTACGCATTCAGCAAAGGAGGGAGCAATGGACAAAGAGTATGATGTGATTGTTGTGGGGAGCGGTATCGGCGGTTCCACGGTCGCACGGGAGATGGCGCGCAAAGGGAAAAAGGTGCTCATGCTCGAGCGCGGGGGCCGCATGGACTGGATGGGCAACACGCTCACCGTTGCAATGATTCTTCAGTACTTCGGCCTTGTCAGAAGCAAAGAGGGGTGCGTCATTACCTTCGGCGACAATTACGGCGGCCTCTCGGTGCTGGCCGCCGGCTGCGCTGTGCCGCCGCCGAAATCGATTTTTGATCCTCTGGGGATTGACCTTACCAGTGAGACGGAGGAGGCGAAAAAGGACATGAAAGTCCAGATTCTGCCCGACGAACTGGTGGGGAAAGCAAATCTCCGTCTTGTGGAGGCCGCCAACGATGCGGGCTACCACTGGGGAAAGGTGGAGAAATTCATCGATGCCACCAAGTGCCGGGAAAACTGTTCTCTCTGCATGCTCGGCTGTCCCCATGACGCGAAATTCACCGCCCGGGAGTACGGCGACGAGGCGGTAAAGAACGGTGCGGACCTCAAACTCCACACGAAGGTCACCGGCATCATGAAGAGCAACGGCAAGGCAATCGGCGTGGAGGCGCGCCGCTTCGGGAGCAAGGTCAACTACTACGGGAAAACCACCGTCCTTGCCACGGGCATTGGAAATGTGGATATACTCCGCAAAGCGGGCATTTCCGAAGCAGGAAAGGGATTTGCCTGCGACTGGCTCCAGTTCGTGGGCGGCATCATTCCCGGCATGAATACATCACATGCCAATCCCATGAGTGTGGGCACGCTGGAGCACTATGAATCGGACGGGATGGCGATTATCCCCGTCTTTCCCAACTGGTCCCAGTTCCTTGTCATGTGCGGTCTGATGGGTCCCCAGTATGTCCCCAAGTTCGCCAATTTCTGGCGGTACTCGGGCATCATGGTCAAGATTCAGGACGAGGTGGCGGGCACCATTTACAAGGGTGTGTCGTTTTCGAAGCCTGTCACGGACCCTGACAGGAAACGGCTCAATAAAGGTGTGGATATCATCAAAAAGGTGCTGAGGAAGGCAGGCGCGAAGGATGAGGATATCTTTGTCATGCGGCCCAACGGTGCACATCCGTCGGCAAGCTGCCGGATTGGCGAGGTGGTGGATAAAAATCTCCAGACCAGGATTGATAAGCTCTACTGCTGCGATGCCAGTGTCTTCCCGAAGGCCCTCGGCCTTCCCGTCGTCTGGACGGTGACGGCGCTGGGAAAACGACTCTCGAAACACTTGGATGGACAACTCGGGGGAAAGAAATAAAGAAAAACGGGTTTTCGGGTGTGGAATGAAGTGTCTATGGAGACGGTGCCTTTCGCGGAAGCGGGGGCACCGTTTTTTATATCCTGTATATCCCCGCGCGGGGAGGTGCCTCATCGAGGGTATACGTGACATCCTGCCCGGTGACGGGGCATGGGAAGCGGAGCATGATGGCGGAGAGCTTCATTCCCTCGGTATTCTTGTTTTTCCTGCCGTGCTTGGGGTCGCCTATCACGGGATGGCCTATCATTTCGAAATGACGGCGAATCTGGTGGAGCCTGCCCGTCCGGAGCCTGACGGCGACGGTGGAGATGTCTGTCTCGGGGTAGTAACGCTCCAGTACAAATTCCGTGACGGCTTCCTTTCCGTCAAGGGGTATCGAGATAAGGCCGCGGGGCATCTTTTTTGAAGGGTTTCCGAGAACCTCGATACGGTAGCGCTTTTCGATGAGATGATCCCGGAATAACCGTGAGAGTGCCGCGGCGGTTTTCTGGTCATGGGCAAGGATGACGAGACCGGAGGCCTCATAATCGATGCGATGTATGGGGAATATTTGACGTGCTGGAACGAAATATTCTTCCACCTGCCTGAGAAGCGAGCAGTGATCGCCGTAGTTCGTCCCCTCCGTGACAAGTCCGGGAGGCTTGTGCCACACGCTGTAGAAGCCGAGGTCTTTCACCAGGAGTGCCTCGGGCGCCTCACGGTTAAGGATTGTCTCGTCGTAGAATAACTCAAGGATATCGCCACGTTTTATGGGTGCCGTGGCACGACGGATACGCTGTCTTTTACCGGTTCCCTTCCGGAGCCAGGCCGCTCCTTTCCCCATGGCATTCTTGATTCTCGTTTTGGGAAGCCCCGTATGGCGGGCGAAAAAGTCGCAGGCCTGTGGTGGATCACTGGTGCCTGCCTTTTTCTTGAAGACGAGGGGCTTCGCACTGATCACCTCCCGCTTTCGGTTCATGGGGCTTTACCACACCTCCTGCACTAAAGAGATTTTATCTCTTTGCATTTCTATCCTGAAATAATTACATTTATTCATATACAAAAGCCACGGGAAAGGCAATCGGCAAATTCATTTAAGCGCGGTTTTATCTGAAAAATCATCGAGAATGTACGCCGGGGTATTAAAAGGAGGGATTCATGGAGAGATAAGCAATTAAAATCGCTATCATACATAGGTGGTGTTGCCACCTGACCCAAGGCGACGAACATCCTCATGAACAGATGGCAGGGGGACCTCATGGGGACCCTAATGCCCCACATGATAGGTGATGTGGGGCCCCTCGTCACGGACCCGATGATCATCTACCTGAGGGGGAAATAAGAGGTAGGGGGATACGTCCCCCTTTACCAGTGGCGGACCGGTCCCGTGTCCATGTGTACAAACCGGGACCGCGGGTAGTACCCCACGCCGCCCTCCTGCAGCTGCAGGGCGAGTTTCTTCAATGATGAAAGGGGAACTCCGGGCACCCTTACGTCTGCAGCCATGCCCACGATGTGATAGCTGTTTTTGGCTACCCGGCGGTATTTCTTCCGGAGGAGCGCGTTCGTTTCAGCAGAACGGTACCCGCACACGATGCCGAGGGGGTTCTTCGCGCCGATATAGGTCTGCATTCTATAGAGAAGATCGATGAGGTTGGTGTCGATTGATTTTACCGTTTCGTTGTGGTGGTCGCGGAACAGGACATTGATGGCAACCAGTGATTCGAAAACGTAGTTTCCATCGGCCCAGAAAACGTCTTTAAAGAATTCACCCGTGTTGGGGTTGTAGAGATGAATCAGGTGCTCGCCCGACATGGACGGTGCGGACAGGCTTGCAAAGACTTCTCCCGGAAGCTGAAGCGCCGCCATGAGCATGAGCGACCACTTGAGAAAGGAACGCCGGCTGCATCCTTCCATTATATGTTTTAACTCATTTAATCCCGGCCTTTTCACCTTATATCCTCCAAGATAGTCTTTCTCACCCTTGGTTGTAATATGAGTGAGCGTCGAACTTTCGTGAGTCTCGCCGCAGATGCGCGGAAGAGGATGAGTGTTTGGTTGGCCTATAACAAATATTTACCCGCGGCACAAGTATTTTTATTGCACCCGCGTCAAGGAGAATTCCCCGTAACGCCTTAATACATAGAGGGATTTTCCATAAGGGCCTGATAGAGCGGTGCGTCGCGCTCGTAGATGTCCTCGCGGAACTGCACCGTGCCGTTCTCGTCGGCCCATGCCGTCCAGTAGAGCAGGTGCACCGGTACCGGTTTCGGGAGGTGTACCGTTGTCATCTCCCCCGATCGGATGGCGGCATTCAGTTTCTGTCGGGACCATGCCCCGTCGCCCCTCAGAAGATACATGGCAAGGTCGTAGGGCTTTTCAATGCGGATACAGCCGGAACTGAAGCCGCGGCTGGCTTTATAAAAGAGGTTCCGCTCGGGTGTGTCGTGGAGGTACACGTCGTGTATGTTGGGAAAGATGAACTTGATGCGGCCCAGGGGGTTCTTCGGACCGGGGTCCTGCCTCAGTTTGTAGGGGAAATTCTCCGCGGTGTATTTCTTCCAGTTCACCTCGGACTGGTCCACTTCGAGGGCGTCGGCCCGCCAGTCGGTGAAGATATGTATCTTCCGTTCGGCAAGATACCGGGGATTTTTCAGTACCTGGGGCGCGATGTCTTCCACGGCGAGTTTCGTGGGGATATTCCAGTAGGGATTCAGGACCATATACACGATGGAGCTGCTCACCACGGGGGTGCTCCGGTAGTTCCTGCCCACCACGACGCGCATGGACATGACTTCCTCACCTCCCTCGACCACATCGAGCCTGAAGGCGGCGCTGTTCACCAGGACATACCGTTTCCCCAGGTCGCGGGGGAGCCAGCGCCACCGCTCCAGGTTAAGTTCAATTTTCCTGACGAGGGCATCCGCCGTTTCGTTGAGTGCGGTGAGCGTCCTGGCGCCGACAACGCCGTCGGGATCAAGGCCGTGGCGGGTCTGGTAGGCCATGACCGCCGTTTCAAGTCTTTCGTCGAACAGGTCCGGGTCCCCATCATCGCCATCCCGAAGTTCACCCGTGATGACGAGATGTCTTCGGATCGGAGGAACCCGCTCACTCCTGTCTCCCTTTTTCAGCTTTGGTCCCTCGGGGACGGGGTCCCAGCCGCCGGCGAGGGCGATTTCACGATACCGCGTGATGCCTTCCTTGAGTCTCCGATAGGCGGGATGCGGCGGCTTGAGGTACTCCAGTGCCGTGGCGATTGTGTTTTCATCGATAGCCTCTGACACCAGCGTCACGAAATCGACCTTGTTCACCCGTGCGGTACGTCTCACATGGAGCGTTTCGGGATCCACGCGACCCCGGGAGAGATTTGCACCGTAGATGAAGAAGGCATCGGTAAGGAGAATATCGAGGTCCGTCAGTTGTTCTGTGTCCTGAAGATCCTGTTCGCTGTCGCGGATGATACCCATGAGGGACTCGATGGCGGCAAGGTGATAATTTCCGGGGACGAGGCCTTCGAGAGAGGCATCATGCAGTGCACGTACAAGGTCGTCAACCTGCGGGGTGAGGCCGTGCTCATCGAGCCATGCGGGGCGGTACCCGCGGATTTCATAAAAGCGGGGAAGCTGGCTTCGGGAATATATAAATTCGTTTCGGCACGAGGCGTTCTGGATGGTGCTCAGAGTCTCAACTTTTGCCCTGAGCTGGTCGCCCATCAGGGAGAACATTTCCTCCGCCGACGCATTACCGGCCGCGGGAAACGCGAGGAAGACAGTGAGGGAAAGGAATAGGACTATACGCCTTGTCATTGAGGTGTCGAAGTAGGAATGATTTTGCCCCTTATAACAGAAGGCCTGCTTCACGGGCAATGGCAAAAGTCCACCTCCCGCCGCTCCGGGGGGTACGAAGGTTCCGCAGTCTTCGCTTACGTGAGCTTGATTTTGACGCCTTTTCCACCCAGGGACTCTATGATGCCCCGGTATTTTTCGTGAATCATGCTGCGGTCGAACTCCCGGAACTCATCCATCATGGCGCCCTGCTCTGTCTTCGTGAAATAGTCCATGACGGGGAAGAAAAATTGCCTGTCTTCCTTCTCGATGTGAGGCGGATAGAGGTTGACGAGATCGTGGAGGAGTTTCGCAATGGCCTTCAGGGCATCGTGGTTTCCCCGCATGAAGTCACTTTTTGCCTCCAGGAGCGCCCGTACCGTCGTGCGCGCCACCATGTGCTCTGCCGTGAGTTCCCTCATGATGCGTGTATGATCCGCCGAGAGTGTTTTCTTCATGAGGTCCCTGAAAAGAATGTCTTCTTCCTTTCCGTGGTGTGTGCGGTCTGCATAGGTCCTGAAAAAGTCCACGGCGGTTTCAATGAAGGCGATATCGGACATTCTCTCGTTCTCGATGCGGTCGATCTCCTTCCTGATGAGCGGCACTATCTGCTCAATCAGGCGGTGTTCCCACATGAGCGGTCCTATCGGTTTCATGGCATGAAGTCCTTTTTCATATTATGTATGACAGCATGGTGCGGCGGCAGTATGGCCCCCGCCATGGAGAGGCTTCTCTACCATAATGGCGCCTGTTCTTCCCAGTATAATCGTTTCGAGAGGGATTGTCTTTTGTGCCCGCTTCATGGCCTCCCGGACAATGTGAGGGAGACCCTGGCAACAGGGCACTTCCATGACCACGACGGTGACGCTTGCGATATCGGCGTTTGTGAAGATATCGGCGAATCGTTCGACGTAGAAATCGGCATCATCGAACTTGGGGCAGCCGATGAGGACGGTCTTTCCGCGCATGAAATCCTCATGGAAACGCGGATAAGCAACAGGGGTGCAGTCCGCCGCAACGAGGAGGTCGGCCTTTTTCAGAAAAGGCGCCGAGGGCGGCACGAGTCTGATCTGCACGGGCCAGTGGGTGAGCTCGGACGGGGCCGTCTGTTCGTCGTGCGGGGCGTCCTTCTTGACATTATGGTGAGGCCTTTTGAATGTTTCCATAGTCGCGGAAGGGCATCCGCAGGCAAGTGTCGGGAGAGGTTCCCGTTCCTTTACGGGAGTTGCTTTCATTTGGGCATGGACGGTGGCTTCGTCGAATGCGTCGGCATCCGTCTCGATCATGCTCAGCGCACCGCGCGGACACTCGCCCAGGCAGGCGCCAAGGCCGTCGCAGTACCGTTGTGCGACGAGCCGTGCCTTGCCGCCGATAATCCTTATCGCTCCTTCAGCGCAGGCGGGCACGCATACACCGCAGCCGTCGCATTTAGTCTCGTCAATCGTGATGATCTTTCGCCGCATTTTCATCGTGTATCCTCCTCGGTCATTCATTCTTCACGCATAATATAGCAATGACGGCGTCCGGGCGCATTGATGTAAGTCAATAAATGCGTGAAATATTTTCTTCATGGGCGGGTGAAGGTTTCATGGAGCGTCAAAATCATCAAAGTTGATTGCATTTTTCTTCGTTTTTCTTCATAGTGGCGCAGGCAGTCGGGGTCGGTTATCAGTATCACACTGTGAGGAATGCAGCGAAGGGAGACTCCCCCCGTGTTCCACTTTCTTTTGACCCAATGTCATATCTTTTCCGAAGGAAATCCATTGCCGGCACGGCGGTGGGGCGGAAGATTCACCGGGGTATTCTCCCGGATGAAGTCACGCGAGCCTGAGTGAGCTCATGCCGAATGGTGTCTACTAACGGAGGTCTCGCCTCCGTCTATGAAAGGAAGGGAACCGTCACATCATGTCACAGGAAATGATTCTCGTCTCACGGCACGATACCATCGTCACGCTCACCATGAACAGACCGGCAATGATGAATGCCCTCGATCTCGACATGATCGGCGAGATGCAGCGTATCCTTGAAGGACTCCGGGCGGATACTGGGGCTCGGGTGGTCGTCCTTGAAGGTGCGGGTGGAAATTTCTGCACCGGCGCATCCATGGGGCTCTTTACCGAAGGTCTTTCGGCGCCCTTCTGGCAGGATGGGATGAACCGGCTCCACCGGGTCATTCTGACCCTGCGGGAGATTCCCCAGCCCGTCATATGCAAGGTGAAGGGCATGGCGGTGGGAGGCGGCGCGAACATCGCGCTTGCCGGTGATTTTGTCGTCGCCGCGCACACGGCAAAGTTCAGACAGGTATTCGTCAATCATGGGCTGGTACTTGATACCGGCGGCACGTACTTTCTTCCGCGGCTCGTCGGAATGGTCAAGGCACGGGAGCTCGCCCTGCTGGGTCCCATGATAGACGGGCAGACCGCGGCCTCAATCGGGCTTATCTACAAATCAGTTTCCGATGAGGAACTCGACGGAGTGGTGGATACCCTTGCCGCGACACTGGCGAAAAAGCCACCCCTTGCCGCGGGACTCATCAAGGGAAGCCTGGAGCGCAGCTTCGACATGACGCTCCGGGAGGTGCTCGACTGGGAGGCGGCACAGCAGGCCATCATGGTCCAGACCGATGACGTGAAGGAAGCAGGCCTGAGATTTCTCAAAGGAAAAGGAAAAAAATAAAGTGTAACCGGCCGTGCGGGGTACGCCACACGGCGGGAGAGAGCCCCGCGGCTCACACACATTCAGCGGTGAAAGGAGGGATTTCATGGGATTTGAGAGGTTCTGGCACAAGTCGTATGTAGAGGGTGTTCCGAAGACAATCGACTACAAAAAGATAACCATCCCGGCGGGAGTCACCAATTCGGCAAAGAAGTTTCCGAACAACGTCGCGCTCAATTACATGGGGAACCGCATCACCTACCGCGAGCTTGAGGTGATGATCAACCGGTTCGCCAGGGCGCTTGGCGCTCTCGGTATAGGCAAAGGCGACAAGGTGGCCATGATCATGCCCAATCTTCCCCAGACGGTTGTGGCGAATATGGCAATCATGCGCATCGGAGCAGTAGCGGTTCAGAACAACCCGCTCTACACCGAGCGGGAGCTGGCATACCAGCTCGACGATTCCGATTCAAAGATAGCCGTCACGCTGTCGCTCCTCGTCCCGCGGGTCCTGAAAATCATGCCGCAGACGAAGGTGGAAAAGGTTATCGGCTGCCACATCCACAGCTACCTTCCCTTTCCCAAGAAGCAGCTCTTCCCGTATGTGAAGAAAGAGCTCTTCAAGAAGATCGAAACGAGCGGCAAGGTCCTCGAATTCGAGGAGCTCATCAACAAATATGCCGGTGATCCCGTTGAAGAAAAGGGTGAGTGGGAAGGACTCGCCGCGATTGTCTATACCGGCGGCACCACCGGCGTCAGCAAGGGCGTCATGCTGAGCCACAAAAATATCAGCTGCAATGTCCAGCAGTTCGTCGCCTGGTTCCCCGATCTCGCCCCCGGCAACGAGCGCCTTGTGGGCACATTTCCCATCTTTCATTCCGCGGGGTTCACGGCAGTCCAGAATTTCTTCACCTGGATGGGCTACGAGCACCTGATGATTCCCCGGCCCGAGCCCAAGGCGATCATCGACCTTGTGAAAAAATACAAACCCACCTTCATCCCCGGTGCGCCCACGATTTTCGTGGGGCTGCTGGCGGAACCAGAATTCAGAAAGATGAACCTCAGGTTCGTCAAGGGCTTTTTCTCGGGTGCCGCGCCGCTCGCCGCGGATACGATACGTGACCTGAAGGACCTCACCGGGGCGACCATGTGCGAAGTCTACGGCCAGACGGAATGTACACCAATCGCCACGGTCACTCCCTGGAAGGGTGTCATCAAACCCGGTACCGTCGGCGTGCCCGTTCCGGACACGGACATTAAAATCGTCGATGTGGAGACCGGCCAGAAGGAGCTTCCCATCGGAGAGAACGGACAGGTGCTCATTAAAGGACCCCAGGTGATGATGGGGTATTACAAGAAGCCGGAAGAAACGAGAAAGACCGTCATAGACGGCTGGCTTTACACCGGCGATATCGGACACTTCGATCAGGACGGCTACCTCACCATCGTCGATCGCATGAAGGATATGGTCATCGCCGCCGGCTACAACGTCTTCCCCGTCGAGATAGACAACATTCTTTTTGACCATCCGAAAATTCTCGAAGCCTGTTCCTTCGGCATAAAAGACGAGTACCGCGGCGAGACACTGAAGGCCTTCGTGGTGGTGAAGCCGGGGGAGAGCCTGACCGCGGATGAGGTGGTCAAGTACTGCAAGGAAAAACTCGCAGCCTATAAAATTCCCAGGGAAGTCATTTTCGTGGACCAGCTTCCCAAGAGCGCCGTGGGGAAGATACTGCGGCGTGAGGCAAGGGATATGTATACGAAGATGGCAGGGGAGAAGAAATAGCAGCGATTCAGGGCCGACCCACGGGTCGGCCCTTTCGATTCAATATATGATTCATGTGCAGGGGTATACCTTCGGGGATGTCCCTCTTCTCAGCGTCTGCCCCAGCCAAGAATCACCTTTTCCCCATCAGCCCGGGATGCGTCCCGCAGTCGTGAGGGATCGGCGGCGATACAGCCGATGTCATCCATGGCGACATCGATGGACCCGATACAGGTTTTCAGGTCTCCGGCGATGCCCTGCGGATTCCGGCTTCTCACGTGTGCCCTGAGAAACGGCTCGAGAAGAAGCCCGTGGCAGCGGGCAAGGTCCGTCAGGCCGTCGGTGGCAAGCAGCACGAGGTCCCCCTTCCGGACTGATATCATCTCCGCCTGCGAAAGCCGGGGCGCCCTTCCGACCATCAGATGGTGTGACCGGCTGAGCTGGGTGATGCCGTTTCTCCGGTGGAGAAGAAAAATCAGGCTGTCCCCGGTGTGCAGAATGGCCCCGCCCTCATGGTTCCCTATGAAGGCGGAAAAAGTGGTATTCTCGTTGTAGGTGGTGTCACGCACGAGGTCGTTTGCTTCTCCCACGATCCTCTCAAAGTCCGGAGAGCTGAGGGGGGCGTCGTCATTCAGGAAGTTCAGATCTTCGGCGAGCAGGGCGAACCTGGTAAGAAAGGCCGACGAGGCGGCGGGATTTCGTTCGGAACCATCCGCTACGGCGAGAATCCCCCGTGCCGGGTCGATGAGGAGTGCATCGCCGGGCATGGAGAAGGCGGATTTTTTTCTCCCGGGAACGAGGAGCGCCGAGACTGCATCAGGAACATCAAAGGTTTTTATCGTCTCCGGCATCAATCCACCGCCTTCACGCCTTGAGGGCCTCTTCAAATCCCTCGCGGACTGCATCGGTGATGTTTCGCGGCGATGCCGCGTCGCCGATGGTAACTGCATCAATACCCTTAGCCCTGCAGGCCTCCGCGAGATCGTTTCTCGGTTTCACGCCCACTGCAAGGACCACGATGTCCGCGGGAATGACCTCTTCGCCCCTGGCGGTTTCCACTATCACGGAATCATCGGTGACCTCAAGGAGCTTCGTCTTCGGACGGAGCTTCACGTCCATGAGCCGCAGGGATTTGAGCAGCGACCACCGCGACGATCGCCCCACGTTGGCGGCGAAGCGGTCTATGATGTCGATGATGGTAATCGTTTTTCCCGAATGATAGAGAAGTTCTTTGGCCGCTCCAATGTTCTCGGCATCGTGATACACAAGGTGCATGAACGTCGCCGGGTCGGGTGTCCCCATCTCGGCGATATAGTGGGCGGTCTCACAGCCCGTGGCGCTTCCCCCCACAATGACCACATGATTTCCTATTGAGGAAACATCGCCGGCCAGCACGTCCCAGGCGCAGACCACGTGCGGTTTTTCTATGCCGGGAATCCGAAGCCGCAGGGGTTCCGCACCCGAGGAGACGACGACGAGGTCGTACCGTTCGCCCTTCGCGCCCAACGATTCCGGGGTTGCCTCAACATTGCAGTAAACTGAAACGTGTGCCTTTGAGAGGCGCCGCGCCATGCTGTCCGTGAGTTTCCCGAATTCCTTCTTTCCCGGAGGCGCCTTGGCGAGGTTCACCTGTCCGCCCAGGGCGGCATCCTTTTCGACGAGTGTCACGTCGTGGCCTCTCGAAGTCGCCGTAAGGGCGAATGTCATGCCTGCCGGGCCGCCGCCCGCCACGAGAATCCTTTTCTTCCGGCTCGATTGCGTCACCGTGAGATCCCACTCCCGGCCCGCCCGGGGATTGAGCACACAGCCCACGGCCCGGCCGGAAAAGAGGGCGTCGAAGCAGCCCTGATTGCAGGAAATACAGGACACCACCTCGTCGAGACGGCCCTCCCGCACCTTCCGGGGGAGCGAGGGGTCGGCGATGAGCGGCCGCGCCATGCAGACCATATCGCAGGCGCCGCTGCGGAGCGCCTTCTCAGCCACCACGGGATCACCGAGCCGGTTCGAGGCGAACACGGGCACACTCACCTTCTCCTTCACACCTCTTGCGAGATACACGTATGCCCCGGGGGGAACATTTGCGGTAATCTGGGGGACCCTGGCTTCGTGCCACCCTCCGGTAACATTGATTGCATCAACACCCGCATTGACCGCCTCGGCGGCGAAGAGGGCAGACTCCCTGTTCGTGTGTCCTCCCTCGACGTAGTCGTGACCCGCGATCCTGATGCCCACGGGAAAATCGTTTCCCACGGCCTCGCGGACCCTGCGTATCACTTCAAGGCCGAAACCCATCCTGCATTCAAGCGGACCGCCGTATTCGTCGGTGCGCAGGTTCGTGACAGGCGACAGAAACTGGCCGATGAGGTAGCCGCCGCAGGCGATGATTTCCACGAAATCGAATCCCACATCCCGGGCCCGGCGTGCCGCCGCGGCAAAGGACTCCTTGACTTCCTCAATGTCATCTTTCGTCATCACCCGCGGCATCTCGTGGGTGAGGGCGCTGGGGACCGCCGATGGCGCGATGGGCTGCCTGCCGGTGAAGAGCGAGGGGGTGTTCCTTCCCGAGTGAAAAAGCTGCGTGGCAATTCTGGTGTCCGTGTCACGGTGGACTTCTGCGATGAATCGGGAAAGCGCCTCATCGTTGCGGCTGTCGAAAAGGCCCGGCATGAAGGGTCCCGCACCCAGGAGGTCGACTGCCATGGGACCCACAATCATAAGCCCCACGCCGCCTTCAGCCCGCTCACGGTAAAATGCCCTGAAGCGCTCATTGAAGGTGTAGTCGTCAGTATAGAAGAGACCCATGGCGGGCATGACGATGCGGTTCGGAATCACACAATTTTTTATCGTGATTGGTTCAAAGAGTCGAAGGAATTTCATGGTGCTCCCTCTGCGCTGCCCCGGCAATGCCTCCGGTGAGGGGGATTGCGGGGCGCGCGTTTAGGTTAGAGCTTAAAGTTAAGCTTTATACTTAACTATAAAAGGCCCCCTGCTTTGTCAAGCCTTTTCCTTGAGGTGAATCAAACCTCTTTGACACGGAGGGGATAATGGTCTATACAAAAGCTTAAATTCATGCTTTATGATTATCCGAAAACGCCGGGATGGAGTCTCATATGGAGATGAAAATAGGGGAGATCGCGAAACAAAGCGGCGTCCAGCCTTCCACAATCCGCTATTATGTGCAGCAGGGGCTTCTTCCTGAGCCCAACAAGGTCAACAAGAGCATGGCCTACTATAGTGAAAGCTGCATTGAAAAGATTCAGGCGATACGGCATCTCCAGGAAAAGAGATTTTTCCCCCTTTCCATTATCAGGAATATTCTCAGACGGATGGACGAAGGTATGAGTCTCGAAAAGGCAGAGGCCATCGAGGATGCCGTCTTCGGGAAGGCAGGCACTCTCGTCGATAAAAAGGAGTTTCTTGCGCGAACGGGCCTGACAACGGAGGAATACACCGAGGCGCGGCAGGTGGGGCTCCTCATGCCATTCATCATGGAAGGGGGAGAGTCCCGTTTCAACGACGAGGATATCCGGTTCGGCAGGGAGCTTCTGAAAAAATTACGGGACATGGGCCTTGAATTCAAAGACTTCGGCCGCTGTGTGGAGCTGGGGAAGAAAATCATCGACCATGAGGCCGGGCTCAGGAAGCGTTGCCTCCGGGGGAAATCTAAACAGGAGAAGATGCGCATGACCCTTGAGATGGCGAAGCGCGTGGACCTGATGCACAGCTACATGATGAGACGGCTCTTCCAGCGGAACATCCTCTCGGTGATAGAGAAGAGCCTCGACCGCGAGGAATAGAAAAGGGAAGGAACATGGCCGGAAAAATACTCCGGACAAAGCTCTGTGATATGCTGGGAATTGAATACCCCATCGTCTGTGCGGGCATGGGCCCCACCCTCATGGGGGAAAACACCGGCTCTCCCGTCGAACTGGCGGTTGCCGTGTCCGAGGCAGGGGGGCTCGGGGTGCTCGGCGGAAGCGGTTTTACCGTTGATGAGCTTCAGGAGGCGATCCGGGAGATCAAGAAGAGTACCGGCAGGCCTTACGGGGTCGATATCCTTCTTCCCAGCAGCCTCGGCATCTCCGGAGACGACCTGCCATCCGCCGTCAGCGAGCTTCCCCTGAGTGAGATTGTAAAGACGCTCCCGCAGCCTTATCAGGACTGGATAAAGAAAGTGAGGGAGGAGATTGGAATTCCCTCCGTTGAGATCATGGTGAAGCTCAACACCACGACCCTTCATCCGAAGGCCGCCATCAGGGTGTGTCTCGAGGAGAAGGTGCCGCTCTTCTGCGCCGGCCTCGGCAATCCCGGTTTTATGGTGCAAGAGGCCCACGCGAACGGTGTGAAGGTCCTCGGTATCACGGGGAATTCAAAGAACGCGCGGCGCATGGCGCAATCCGGCATTGATCTTCTCGTCGCCCAGGGATACGAGGGCGGCGGCCACACGGGGAGAATCGGCACGATGGCGCTTCTGCCCGTTGCCCTTGATGCGGCGTACCCGGTGCCGGTTCTTGCCGCGGGCGGTATCGGCGACGGCAGAGGGCTCGCCGCGGCGCTTGCCATGGGGTGTATCGGCGTCTGGGTGGGCACGCGGTTTCTTGCCACGAACGAGGGCGGCGCGCTTGCCGTCAACAAAGAGCGGATACTTGCGGCAACCGACGAGGATACTCGCGTGAGCAAGGTCTTCACGGGCAAGACGCTCCGGGCTAATTACAGTAAATTTCACGATCTCTGGGATACCTCAGGGCTCGATGCCCTGCCCTTCCCGGTGCAGGTTATGGTATCCTCGGCACTGATGGCAGGCTTTATCGAGGCGAACAAGGCCGACTACATAGGCGGCCTCGCCGGCCAGGTCTCGGGACTCATCAGCGAAATCAAACCCGCGGGCCGGGTGGTGGAAGAAATGGTGAATGAGGCCGTCGATATCCTGACCAGACGGCTCCCGGAGAATGTAGTAGCGCGGTAGGGACAGGCATCCTATTCCCTTGTCAGCCGCGAGCCTTTTTTGTCGAACACATTCATCAGCATATTGAAGAAAAGCATGAATTTCGTGGTGGCGAAGACGGCCTTTTGTTCCTCAATGGAACAGGCTGTGCGGAAAGCCATGTCCACGGCTCTGTCCGGAAACTCTCCTTCGTAGAGGAAATAGGCACGAACCCAGTTCATGATGATCCATGTCCGTGTATCGAAGTCCTCCTTTTTGAGAGAAACGAGGGAGTGCAGTTCCTTGTCACTGAGGCCGGCGATTCGACCGAATCGATAGTGCGCGTTGGTTCAGAAATGGCA
>JAPLJO010000069.1 GCA_026388515.1 Deltaproteobacteria bacterium
CCGATGCTGAGGATCACCGCAAGAAGGAATAACCCCATGGTGAAGGTGGGCTGCGTCCCGAACTTCCCGTCCAGCCAGTACCCCGCCATCAGGAATACCACCGAGGAAATGACTATCGTGAATCCCCACACGGTGAACTGCATCAACTGCAGGAACCGCGGCATCGTCTCTTTATGTCTCCTTGTGATCATCATGGCTCGCTCCTCCTTTCACCCCTTACTCTGATACGTCTATCGTTAGCTGACCAATGCCTTCAGTGCATCCACCACCGGCGCCGTGAACAGGGCCACCAGGACTGCGTACATCGCGAAGGATCCTACCGCCTCGGTAAGATAGATACGGGAATATTTATGCTTCAGTGACGTGATGATGAGTCCGCCGATCACGAGGCATCCGAAATGGAAGTAGGGGAAGCTCCCGGTACCCGCGGCCACATACTCGGCGTAGCCGAAAGAACCCGTCACGAGTACTACGAACATTGCCACTGCTGCTGTCTGGATTATTCTCTTCATTGTCCTGTCCTCCTTCTGAGGTTTATGTGCTGTGTGCCTTATATATATGAAAGATGCGTGCCAGGACTCACACCATCACTGAAAATAGTTGTAACTGATTGAATATGAAAGAAGTAATCACCACATGGGAGGCATCATCAGGAACGGATATTCACCCCCGAACACTCTCTCTGTTCAATGAAACGTTCAGATGGTTGAATGAAACGTTCAAGAAAGAAGGACAAATATGAAAGGAAAGAATTTACTCCGGCTCGAAGGTTATGCCGTACTTTTCGAGCTTTCTCTCGAAGGTGGGACGGGAGATTCCAAGAATCTCGCAGATTTCACCTTTATTTTTACTGGTTTCCCTGATGACCGTTCGTATGTGCCGCTCCTCGACCTCATCGAGGGTAAGAAATCTTCCGGCATCGTCCTGACTGCCTTCACCCCCGCTATCACGCGCTAACGGCGCCTTGTCCGGAGATGATTCGAGCAGATCAGGGAAATCGGACTTTCCAAGTATCTGACCTTTTGCAATCACCGCCGCCCTGACAAGGAGATTTTCCAGTTCCCTGATGTTGCCCGGCCAGCCATATTTCCGGAAGACCTGCATCATTTCATCGGACACACCCACAATCCGTTTATGCAGATCCAGATTGATCTTGGCAAGAAGATAATCAATCAAAGACTCCAGGTCATCCATCCGCTCCCTGAGCGGAGGAATATGTATGGCCACGATGTTCAGACGGTAATACAGGTCATCCCTGAATTTTCCCTCCTTCACGAGGCTCCAGAGGTCTTTGTTGGTAGCGGCGATAATCCGTGCGTGCACCTTGACCCTGTCCTTGCCACCCACCCGCTCGAATTCCATTTCCTGGAGAATCCTGAGGAGCTTTGCCTGAAGGTTGACCGACATTTCGCTGATCTCATCGAGAAACACGGTGCCGTGCCGGGCAAGCTCGAATTTTCCCAGTTTCCGGTTGATGGCACCGGTGAAGGAGCCCTTCTCGTGCCCGAAGAGTTCCGATTCGAGAAGCGTTTCCACAATGGCGGAGCAGTTGACGGCGATGTAGGGTTCATTGGGAGAAGTGTTGTTGTGAATGACTTTCGCAATCAGTTCCTTCCCCGTCCCGCTCTCTCCCTGGATGAGCACGGTCGTGTGACTCTGCGAGACGACGCCGATGGTCTTGAAAATCTCCCGCATTCCCCTGCCGGCGCCGATGATATCGCCGACCTTGAAACCCCGTGAGGGTTCCATGAGAAGGCCATCGATTCTTTTTTCCATTTCGATAGTTTTGATGGCCTTCTTTATCGCAATATCCAGCTCATCCACATTGATGGGTTTATGAATATAGTCGAAGGCACCGCCCTTCATGGCATTGATCGTTGTCTCCATATCGTGATGGGCGGTGATCATGATGACCTTCACATTTTCATCTTCTTCACGAAGATCCTCCAGCACGGTGAAGCCGCTGATATCAGGAAGGCGGATGTCGAGTATGACCACGTCGGGCGCAACTTCCACAAACCTGTTGAGCCCCTGTGTGCCCGTCGTGGCGGTATGCACTTCATACCCTTCTTCAGTGAGATACAGGTCCAGCGTTTCACAGATGGAGGTGTCGTCGTCTATCACGAGAATTTTCGCCATGTCGTTCCTGCCCCGTTAAAGAGAAAATGTCCTATTCCGGAACCTCGCCCGGTAATGCAGAGGGTGATGATTCATGTGCCTCCCCCACAGGCAGCGTCACGATAAATCGTGTTCCTTCCCCCTTTTTACTCAATATCTCCACCATACCGTGGTGCAGATCGATTATCTTCTTGACTTGCGCAAGTCCGAGACCGATGCCGTACTTTTTCCTGGTAAAAAACGGGTTGAAGAGACTGGGCATGTCCTCTTGGTCGATGCCGCATCCGTTGTCCTCTATTTCGACTACCACGGAGGGGCGGCCGGAGTCATTCGCCGTTTTCGCGGACACGAGGAGTTTTCCTCCCTCTTCCATGGCGTCAATGGCATTATGACAGATATTCAGAAAGGCCTGTTCCAGCATGGCCGAATCAACCATGAGGGGGGGTATGCCGCTGCCGAAGCGCTTCTGCACTATGATATGCTTGTCGGTAAGGGCTTTCTCCACCATCGCGAGGGCATGCTCCAGAATTCCCCTGATATCTGAAGGCTCCCTTACAGGGGCCGAGGGTTTTGCATAGATAAGCACGTCGTTCACCAGCTTTTCCAGATGCTCAACCTCCTTCTCGGCGATCTTGAACCGCTTCAGGTCGTTGCCCGCCGGATTCATTCTCTTTTCCAGAATCTGAAGGCTCATCTTGATTGACGACAGGGGATTCCGTACTTCATGGGCGATACCGGCGGATAGCTGACCCAGGGCCGCCAGTTTTTCGCTCTCATAATATTTCTCCTCCAGATTTTTGAAGTCCGTGATATCCCGCTGTACCAGGACATAGCGGTTAGTGCCCTTGACGGGACGGGGAGTGATGAGCAGATTTCTCTTCGATCCGTCACGCGCCGTCACCTCGAGTTCGTAGGGTCTGAATATCCCCTTTTTTCCGTCTTCCCACTTCGAAAGGACATAGTCCAGATTTTCGGGTGCTACCAGTTCGGTAAAATGTGTTCCTTTAATATCTTTCGACATCAGTCCCCGATCCCTGCGCACGTCTTTGCTCACATAGTTGATAATGCCGTCGGCGGTGAGATCGAATATTTTATCGGGAAGGCTCTCGATGATTGACTGAAGATAGTTATAGAGTTCTTCCCTTTCTTTTCTAAGCTTTATATTTTCTCCCAGCTCATTCTGAAGGGTCTCTGCGTAATCCCTGAGATCGCGTGACATCGCCACTTCTTTGGAGATATCCTGTAGTGTTTCAATCGCCGCAATTATTTCACCCTTTTCATCATAGATGGGGGCGGCCAGAAAATAGAGATGGCGGTCCTTTCCGCCGAGGTACCTGAAGAAGTCCCTCGCCTCGTAGGCCCCCTCCACCGTCTCCGACTTTTTAATATTTTTCGTGCCGTAGTATTCCTCGAGGCCGGATATGTTTCGGTCGATTATGAAGTCGGCGATGACCGGCCGCTTTTCCTTGTAGAAAGGCATGTAATGGCGGTCTGTGCCGATGATGTCGGCGGCGTCGTAGCCGGTTAGTTCGGCGCACGCCCTGTTCCACAAAATGACACAGTGATCCCTCCCGACCACGAATGTGGGCACAGGAGATCCCTCGATAATGCCTTCCACCGTTTTCTTCTCCCGCTGAATTGTTTCGGCGTGTTTCTCTATACTGCGGGACATTTCAACTTCCATCGTGATGTCCTGAATCGTTTCGATGGCGGCCGCAATCTCCCCTTTTTCGTCATAGATAGGCGCCGCCATAAAGAAAAGGTGCCGTTCCTTACCCCCCATATTTTTGAAGAAGTCTCTCGCTTCAAAGGCACCGTCAATGGTGGGGGATTTCCCCACCTGCTTGCTCCCGTAATATTTCTGAAGCACATTGACATCGTCATCCACGATGATGTCGGCAATGAGTGGTCGCTTCTCACTATAAAAGGGCCTGTAATGATTCGCGGTGCCTATCATGTACTCGGCCCTGAATCCGGTGAGTTCCGCACACGCCCTGTTCCAGTATATGATGTTATGTTCCTTGTTGATGACGAACATGGCAACGGGAGACCCTTCGATAATACCTTCGGTCGTCTTCTTTTCGCGGAGAAGTTTCCCCTGCCAGTCTTCCCTCTCCTGGAGACGATTCAGTTCCTCCTTGATGCGCAGATTCCTTGCCGCCGAACGGGCTACGGACATGGCCGCGAATACGACGACAAGGATGAGCGCCACCGCGCCAAGCATGATATTGATGAAGCCGGTCCGCGCGAGGGCCACCACCGCATCATAGGGGGTCATGATTGTAAGCATCCAGCGATCATTGCCCACATGGAGCGGTGCATAGGCGATAATGGTCCGCTTCGCCACGCCTTCCTTCGCCATATCGTATTGACCGTGGCCGCGTTCACCCATGCGCAGCACTTCATTGAACTGCGGCGCATCCCCGACGGGTTCCAGCTTCAGCGAAAGAATGTCCCTATCCGCGCATAGCCGGCTTGAATGGAGAAGAAATGTTCCCTGTTCATTCAGTATCCATGAACAGCTCAATGGAATTTCATCGACCGGCTTCAGATAGCGGTCCGCCAGCGTCTGCATGGCAAGTTCGGCAAAGACAACCCCGTCAAATTTCCCCTCGGTACTTATTTTCGGCACACCAATAAGAATCGGCAGTATATTTTCGTTGTCAGGCGCAGGGAAGGAAAAATCCCAGACCGTGGGTTTCCTCACCACCGGTTTCCCCGTCTTCTGAATCTGTTTGAAGAAGAAGCGGTCCTCAAAAGACTTGACGGCGACATTCCGGATATGTGCTTCAGGGTAGCCGACGTGAAACATGCCTTCTCTGTCGATTACCACGATGAAGAGCACTTTCCCTTCCAGTCCGTCATATACCGCCTTGATGCTTCGTACCGCACCGTCACTGTCTTTGTCGTGGAGTCCCGGAAGCTTCGACAATATAGTGAGACTTCTCTCGATGCTTACGATGAGGTCTTCGATACCCGCCGCAGTCCCGTTGGCAATGGCCGTCTGCTGGCGACTGAACTGCTCGACGATGGCCTTCTCGCGCGCGTGATTGACCGTCAGCGCGAGAAGCATGATGAGCATGACCACGGCGATTGTGGTGAACCAGATCGATCCTCTGAGATGTAATGCAAGAAAGCTCTTCATCACCCCGCCACTTCACTTGTCCGGTTCCGGTCAGTTCCGGTTTTTCTTCTTCTTTTTTTCTTCAATTTCTTTTACACCAATCAGAATGTACACGAATAAAGACGCACCAAGGGATATAATGAGAGTGATCAGTCCGTTTTCAATTTCAAGCACCCACTTGCATACAAGCCACCCGACCAGGTAGGTTGCCACCGTCAATATTTCTTGCATGAGTTCCCTCTCAAAGGATTTGTTGCCGGCCTGAAGCGTGCGACCGATCACCTCACGGGGCGTTTCATACTACAGACGCAGGTCCCAATTTTCAACAGAAATCATAATGGCTTCATAAAAACACCGGTGCAATGATGGACCTGTGCGACGGAATGCTTGTCAATGCGGTGCGTGTATGCCATAATCACTCCGCATCGCATGTGTGCACCGGGGAGCGGTCCGGCAACCGGTACGGGCATTTCACATTTCGTTCAATGGCTCATGCAGATTGAATGAAACGTTCAATGAAATTCACACCTGAGAAATGCGTACGACATCGCGCGATGGGGTAAATCATTTTCAGATTGCAATACGTTAAGACTGCTCACCGGCACCTGCACGGGCATGGCACAACCGTTGCAGACGGAGAGGGCATCTCTGAGAATACAAGAGATTCTCAAAGATACACATGCGTACTTATGAAAGTACCACTACAATAGTTCTATGGAGGAAAGGAGAAACAACATGAACAGGAAATCAGTACGTAGATTATCGATGTTGCTTGTGTCCGTGTTCGCAGTGCTGACATTTGCACCGGTCGCATTTGCGACGGAAGCGCTTCCCCAGGAAGGCGCATCCTATGGTAAGGTAATTTTCGCAGTCGGGGCAATGATCGCGGCGGGGCTCGCCATCGGTGTCGGAACGGTGGGAGCTGGTCTCGGTATTGGCAATGCGGCAAACGGCGCATGCAGTGCCGTGGGAAGAAATCCGGGTGTGCAGGGCAAAATCATGATGACCATGCTCGTCGGTATGGCTATGGCGGAATCCATCGCCATTTATGCACTGGTTGTTGCCTTGGTTCTTCTCTATGCCAACCCCTATACGAGTTTAATTTTTAGCTAATCAGCACCAATCACCCATTAGCTTAAAAAAAACAAAGTTAGGGGGAGAAAGATATGACAGAGACAACGACAGGGAAGCAGTTTTTTACTGTAGCGAGAGTATTCTTCCTGCTTATCGTAATCCCCTTATCACTCATGTCTCTTCTTATTGCCAACGGCATATTTGAATTGGGTGACATTTCAAAAAAACGGGCGGTTACCATACTGGATCAGAAGTCCCAGGAAGAAATGAAAATTCGCACCATCACGACGGCTGAAAGTGTCGCCGATTTTCTGCGTACGACAGAGCGTGACATTCTCATCGCCACCATCCTGCCCGCGAATGAAAAAGCATACAAAGAGTTCATAGACAAGAACAAACAAGTGCTCTGGGTCAGAAAAGACGGCGCCATCGTCAAATCCCAGGAGCCGCTCTACACGGAAATGTCACTGGTGGATAAGAAAGGAAATGAACTCATCAAAATAACCGGTGGAGAAACGGCACCGCAGGCGGCACTGAGAAACGTCAGCGATCCGAAAAATACCACCTTCAAATCGGAAGACTACTTTGCAAGGACAAAGGCCCTGGCAAAGGGAGAAACTTACATGTCTCATGTCACCGGCTGGTACGTGAACCGGTCCGATTTCGAAAAGGGCGCACGGTATGAAGGAATCATCCGCATGGCCACACCGGTATTTGATCAGCAGGGATTTGCAGGTATCATCACTCTTGCACTTGATGTACGGCACCTGGCAAAATTCACCGATAATATCATCCCGACACAGGCGCAGTATGTATATGAGGCCGATGCGGCCTCAGGCAACTACGCCTACATGGTGGACGACAGAGGTTTCGTGATTTCCCACCCGAACGACTATCACATCGCGGGTCTCGATAAAGACGGAACTCCCATGCTTCCATTGACTCAAGAAAATTCAAAGGAAATGAGCTCGAAGGGGCAGGAGGTGCTTAACCTCAACCTCCTCGGCTCCATGGATCCCGCCCTGCCGGAAATCACCAGTGATGCCCATAACGGCAAATCGGGCGTCAAGACTTATAAATTCGGCGGACACACGAAAGTAGTCGCCTATGCCCCGGTTCCCTTTTACTCGAAGGATTTCCCGGCTCCCGCGGGTTTCGGCTGGGTCGGCCTCGGCGTTGATGTCGATAAGTTCAACGAGCTTGCCACGGATGCATCCAAGAAGATCGAGAAAGAGGCACGTGCGTGGATGGTGACGATAGTGCTTATCATTATCATCGCGGTATTTCTTCTCTTCGGTATTTCCGCAATTCTCGCTCGGGGTATTTCCCGCTCAATCACGAAGGAAGTGCCCGAGGATGCACTTGAAGCGGCTAAGTACTACGACGACGAAGAGGACGATTAAGAAGAGTCTCCATCCTGTACGGTGGAATATGATAAGGCCGGAAGGTGAACCTTCCGGCCTTTTTTTCACTCAATCACTCACGAAAGCTCCATAAATAGTCGGCGCATCACCCGTGCTCGTTTCGTCACCGGCAGCTTCTTCTCTCGGTGCGGCGCGGTGCGAAAAATTACCGGAGTCGGGTGTTGCGTGTGATTTTTCATTCTTTGGAGGGGGTTTCGATTATTTTAATGACGCCCCGCCGGTTGAGTTCATCGAACACCTCTCTGTCATTAAGCGCACCCGATATGGCCACTTTTTCCTGCAGGTAACTTTCCAGGTAAATGAAAAAGAAGAGGCCGATGAGGTAACCAAGAATGAAATAGTACCGGTCTTCAAAACGGGGGAGGAAAAGAGAGGCGATTATGACGCCCACAATCACGAAAGGGTATGTATAAATCTTCACGAACAAATGAAACAATTTAACGAGGGGATTCTTCGAGAATTGTGAATAGGTGACAAGGGAATACGCCTTGTTCACTTCAATCTTCACCTCTCCCCTTTTATATTTCTCGACTACTATGTCGTACAACGATGATTGTATGCTACCGGCCATTTGAGTTCCCCTCTGTTCCAGGAAATTATGTGGCATGAACTATACCATGAATACATGAAAAAACGCACATACAAAAAAGCGGCAACGCAGAAGACGAATCAGTGTGTGCATCTGTTAAAGTCCCCTCTCCCGAAATCCGACTGACGGAGTTTTCCATGTTTTCCATTGACGGGGTATGCTGTTTTATTTATAGTACCGGGGAGGTGCCGGTACCCATTCAACATCCTCGCCACTTGTTCCACCTGACTCATGTCAGTCGCCGGGCATATACCTGCTATAGCCAGCGCGGGAAATACTGAAGCGGCGTTGATGTATCCGTTTCGCATTACTCGTTCCACCCAGGCATATGCATGACCATCAGGAAAAAAACACTTCTTATCATTGCCGTAATACTTGCCGGCCTCATCATCAGTTTCCTTGCCACATCGCTCACCATCCTGCGTGGCGGCTTCCTCAAGGTCGAAGAGATTGAGATTACGCGTGACGTGAATCTCTTTCTAAGCACCCTGGGAAACGAAATATACGTGCTGAATTCGACAGCCAGGGACTGGTCATCATGGGATGATTCTTATGAATTCATCCGGAAGCCCTCCCGCACCTACATTGAATCGAATCTCATGCCGACCACGTATGCCCATCTTCGCGTCAATCTTATCATGTATGCGGCCCTCGACGGCTCCGTGGTATTCGGCATGTCGTATAACCCCGATACGGAGGAAGAAACGCCGCTGCCGCCGGATATCGCGGGTATATTTTCACGCGACGGTCTTCTGTTCACCGACCCGGACGCGACGGAAAGCGTGAAGGGGATTGTCCTTCTCCCTGAAGGACCGATGATTGTCTCGGCAAATCCTATTCTTAAAAGCAGCGAAAAGGGATCGGCACGGGGAACGCTCATTATGGGACGCCGGCTTGATACGTCTGAAATTCAGCGGCTTGCCCGTCTCACCCACCTACCCGTCACCACCTACACATTCACTGCCGGTGAAGTTCCTCACGGCCTGCGGGATATAGTTCCCCTTGTCACAGGAGAGAAGCTGATTGTTATCAGACCCGCAAGCAGCGAGTACATCGAAGGCTTCACCACCATTAAAGACCTCCACGGCGCGCCGGTGCTTCTGGTGCGCATCAGCGAACCGCGCAAAATTTACAATCAGGGTACGGTCACCATCACCTATGTGATTATATCGCTCATCGTGACCGCCCTCGCGTTTGGTTTTACCATCTTAATGATGCTCGAAAAATCAATCATCTCGCGACTCGCACTCATCAGCGAACGGGTCCAGGGCATCGGCAGTTCGAAAAATCTTTCTCATCGCATTGAGCTTCCGGGAGATGACGAACTCGGCATGCTTGCCCGTGAAATTAACGGCATGCTCGAGAAAATTGAAGCAACCGATAAAATCGTGAGGGATAGCGAAGAACGTTACCGCGCGTTCATCACCCAGAGCACTGAGGGAATCTGGAGAGCCGAACTGGAGCGCCCCCTTTCCATCCGCGAACCCGAGGATGTGCAGATGCGGTATCTCTTTGAATCAGCCACCGTCGCCGAATGCAACGATGCCATGGCGCGCATGTACGGATATGAAAATTCCGGCGGAATCGTCGGCCGACCTCTCAGCACCATATTCCGACCCGGTGAACCCGACCACGTGGAGTTTGCGAGGCGTTTCATTTCCTCGGGATACCAGGTGCAGAACGCGGAAACCCGCATCGCCGACGGTGATGGGCCCATGCGCTTTTTTCTCAACAATGTGATGGGCATCATCGAGGGCGGTTTTCTCGTGAGGCTCTGGGGAATTCAGCAGGACATCACCGCGCTGAAACAGGTGGAAGATGAAATCAAGCGTTCACTCCGGGAAAAGGAGGCGCTCCTGCGGGAGATTCATTACCGTGTCAAGAACAACATGCAGGTGATCTCCAGCCTGCTCAGCCTCCAGTCCCGACACATCACCGACGAAAAGTCTCTTGAACTTTTCAAAGACAGCCAGAACCGGGTCCGCTCAATGGCGTTGATACACGAGAAACTCTATCAGTCGAAGGATCTCGCGGGAATCGATATAGGACAGTACATCCAGGGGCTTGCCCAGCAGCTTTTCCGCCTCTACGAGATGGACCCGGGGAGAATTGCCTTTCGTCTTGACGCCCACGACATTACGTTCCAGATCGACACGGCCATCCCCTGCGGTCTTATCGTCAATGAACTCATTTCGAATGCACTGAAGCACGCCTTCCCTGATGGAAAAAAGGGAGAAATATCCGTGAGCATTCATTCCCGCAACGACGACCTCTATGCCCTTACCGTGAAGGACAACGGGATCGGGATTCCCGAATCGCTGGACATCACCCGGACAGACACTCTTGGTCTCTCACTGGTGAAATCCCTCGCCGACCAGCTCAGGGGAACATTGGAGGTCGGACGGGAGGGAGGCACGGCCATCACCATCACATTTAAGAAACCCCGGTGAAACAGGGATACCACATGGCACTGTCAAAACCAAGAATACTGGTAGTTGAAGATGAATTCATCATCGGCATGGATATCAAAGACATGCTCGAACAGATAGGATATAACGTTTCCGGGCTGGTGGCGACGGGAGAGGATGCGGTGAAAGCGGCGATTGACATGGACACCGATCTCGTGCTCATGGATATACTGCTGAGGGGGGATATGGACGGCATTGAAGCGGCGAGACAGATAACGAACCAGAAAAACATCCCCGTGATCTACATCACCGCCTGTGTCGATCAGATCACCCTGCGCCGCGTGAAAAAATCCAGGCACTCGGCATTCCTGGTCAAACCCGTCGAAATGAAGATGCTCCACACCACCATACGCGAGGCGCTGGCAACGGTGTAAATTGACCGGCGCACTACGCAATTCCGGGAAGACCTCTTTCCCGAAACGGCACCCATGGTGTGCGTAGAATAATTTTCTGAAGGGGTAAAATTGTATGGATCGATCGTTCAATGCGTCAGTGAGACTTTCATTACTGCTCATCTTCGCGATATGCATGTGGGGCTGCTCCACCACGGGCCTGATGGTGAGATCCATGAATCCCCTCATGGAGGGGATGACGACCGCGGTGAACAGGAATCCCGATGTCGACATGGTCCGCGATGCACTGCCGGCAAGTCTCATCCAGATGGACGGACTCATCCAGGCATCACCGGATACAAAACTGCTCCTGCGTGCATCGGAAGCATACTTCGGCTACACATTCGCCTTCGTCGCCGATACCGACAAGCAGCGGGCTCGCATGCTTCATCTCAAGGCGCGTAATTATGCGCTCCGCGTGCTTATGCTGAATGATCATTTCCGGGACAGCTTCGATAAGGGCATCGATGCCTTCACGAAGTCCCTCAATGAACTTGAAAAAGAGGATGTCCCGGCACTCTTCTGGACCGCGAACAACTGGATGGCCTGGATAGCCCTCAATCTCAGCAACCCCGAGGTGCTTCTGGACGTGCCAAAAGTCGAGGCGATGCTCCTGCGGATACTGGAGCTGGACGAGACTTATTATAACGGCGGTGCCCATGCAACGCTCGGCGCCTTTTATGCGTCGCGGTCGAAGGCCATAGGCGGAGATCCGCAGAAGGCGAAGTATCATTTTGACAGGGCTTTTGAACTCTCGGGGTCGAAGCTCCTGTTTGTGCACCTGCTCTACGCACAGTATTACGCCTACCAGATACAGGACAGGGAGCTTTTTGTAAAAACGCTGGAGGCGGTGATAGCGACGCCTGTGGACTATTACCCCGATAAAAATTTCGCCAATGAGATTGCAAAGAGGAAGGCACGGGTGCTCCTGGAAAATGTTGACGACTATTTTTGACGTATTTGCAAAAAGGTTCGGCGTTCAGTGAAAAAATATAGAGAATGAGGAAGCAGTACACAATGAAGAGATTCATGACCGCGGTACTGATGCTCTGCATGAGTGCAGGTTTTGCGGCTCCCGGTGCGTATGGGGCGGAGAAGGCCGCAATTACGATCAAGATGGCCACCCTTGCTCCCAAGGGTTCTTCATTCATGAATATCTTTGATGACCTTTCGGCAGAGGTCAGAGAAAAAACCGGTGGAGAAGTCGCATTCAAGGTCTACTGGGGCGGCGTGCAGGGAGATGAAAAGGATGTGCTGAGAAAGATCCGGCTGGGACAACTGCACGGGGGCGGCTTCATGGGATCGGGGCTCGGGCAGATGGTGCCGGAGGTGCGGGTTACCGAGATACCGTACCTGTTCAGGAATTATGACGAGGTCAAATATGTCAGGTCCCGTATGGAAGACAGGATGAACAGGCTCTTTGAAGAGCGTGGATTCGTCGTGCTGGGATGGATGGACCTCGGATTCATCTATACCTTCTCCAAGGTGCCGCTCACCTCTCTTGACGTTGCGCGAAAACAGAAGTGGTGGGCGCTTGAAGGCGATCCCATAGGACGGGAGATGTATAAGGCATTGGGCATATCGCCCATATCCCTTTCCATTGCCGATGTGGCGACATCGCTCTCCACGAATCTGATAGACTGTGCAGCCTCGACTCCATACGGCGCGGTGGCGTTCCAGTGGTACACGAGGTTCAGCTACATGGGCGAGTTCCCCTCATCAAATATTCTCGGCGCTACGATAATTACCAGAGAGATTTGGGATCGCATCAGTCCGGGGAGCCGGAAAATTATCCTCGAGGTTTCAAGGAACGCCCATGATACAATCGCCAGGACCACCCGTGAAGAGGATGCCAGGTGTCTTGCAATATTGAAACGAGAGGGAATCAAGGTGGTGCGGGATATCGATAACAGGGAAGAAATGCAGTTCATCTTCGATGCCGCCGCGCAGGCCCGGCAGACCCTCGTGGGAGAACTCTACAGTCAGGAACTCCTGAATTTGACACTGGCGCTCCTTGACGAATATAGAAAGAGCCACCCCGACAACACATCAGTTGAAATCATCCAGTGACGTTTTAGGGTAACAGGCCATGCAGTGCAGGAAGTGTAGAGCCGCTCTTCATGACGAGACGAATACATGTCCGGAGTGCGGCACTGCCTCCCCGGCTTCCCGGACCGTCTTCGATTACATTGCACGATCCGAAGAAATTCTTCTCGCCGCGGCGTTGAGCGCAATGGTGCTCCTGGTCCTTGTCCAGATTGTGCTCCGAAATTTCTTTTCGATCGGCATCATGGGCGGCGCGGAGATTGTGCGCCATCTTGTCCTCTGGGTAGCCTTCCTCGGCGCGGGTCTTGCCGCCCGGGATGGAAAGCATATCAGGATTGAACTGACCCAGCACCTGCTTTCGATCAGGACGCGCCGGATTTTTGAAGTCATCACGTCGATCTTTTCCGTTATCGTATGCGGCATTCTCGTCTGGGCCTCACTACACTTCGTAGCAGTTGATTACCGGGGAGGGGGGGTTATTGCGTTCTTCAATACCCCGATATGGATTCTGCAGATAATCATCCCCATCGGCTATGCAGTGGTCGCACTCCGGTTCTGTGCGCGGTGTATCGAGAATGCATATGCCCTCGTGAAGGGAGACGGCATGCATTGACAGCCTTACTGATTATCCTCATTGTCATCATGGCGTTCCTGGGCGCCCCGGTATTCGTGGTGCTCTCGTCCTTCGCCCTTCTCGGGTTTTACCTCTCTGACATACAGAGCGCGGCCCTGATCGTCGACATCTACAGCAAATTCTCCAACACCCCGGTGTTATACACGATACCGATCTTCACGTTCGCCGGCTATATACTCGCCGAAAGCAGGGCGTCGATCAGGATCGTCAATTTCTCCCAGGCGCTTTTCGGGTGGCTGCCCGGCGGATTAGCCATCGTATCGCTGGCGGCATGCGCCTTTTTCACCGCCTTTACCGGAGCCTCGGGCGTGACGATCATCGCGCTCGGGGGGCTCCTGTTCCCGGCATTCATCAGGGAAAAATATAATGAAAAGTTCTCCCTGGGCCTTCTCACCTCATCAGGCAGCCTGGGTCTTCTCTTCTTTCCAAGCCTGCCCATCATCATCTACGGTGTCGTTGCGGAGACGAGCATCCCCCAACTCTTTGCAGCAGGCCTCATCCCCGGCGTGTTTCTCATTGTCATACTTTCCATCTACAGTATCGTCGTCGCCGTAAGGGCGAATGTATCCAGAAAGAAATTTTCCCCGACCGAAATCGCGCACACGGCTGCCGAGGCTAAATGGGAGCTTCTCATACCGGTTATCCTGATTGCGGGAATTTTTGGAGGCTTCGTGACGCTGGGAGAAATCGCCAGCATCACCGTCGCCTATGCACTGATTGTGGAGGTGTACATCCACAGGGACCTCCGGCTTCACGATATACCGGCGGTAATGCACCGGAGCATGGTGCTGGTGGGCAGCATATTTATCATATTCGGTTCCGCACTGGCATTGACCACCTATATGATTGATGCCGAAATCCCCATGATCATCCTGAACTTTATTCAGGCCCACATCGACTCAAAAATCGGCTTTCTCATCGCCTTGAATATCTTTCTCCTTATCGTCGGCTGCATCATGGATATCTATTCCGCCCTCGTGGTGGTGGTTCCGTTAATCATTCCCATTGCAATAAACTACGACATCAACCCCGTTCATCTGGGAATTATCTTCCTGACAAATCTTGAAATAGGTTATTCCACACCTCCGGTGGGCATGAACCTTTTTATCGCCTGCATCAGGTTTGATAAACCGGTCCTCACCCTCTACAGGGCTTCAGTACCCTTCATTCTCATCCTGATCGCCGGCCTTATGGTGATCACCTATGTGCCGGAATTAAGCCTGTGGCTGATTGAAGAATTCGGGATCATGTAATGCGTCATGGCTTGGATCCCATTCGAGAGACACTATAAAAGAGATCCGGACGAAGTCTATAACACCTATTCAGTCGTCGGCAGTTGTCAGAATTGAGGAGTACAGATGGAAAGAGAGTAACGACTGAAGAATGACCAGACGAAGTTCTGGTCTATCCGATTGTTGGCATTTCCGCATTTTCACCGATACAAGGGGTCTTTA
>JAPLJO010000148.1 GCA_026388515.1 Deltaproteobacteria bacterium
TTTTCTGAAGTAGACATTGAAGTTGTGAAAATCCCGGCCGGCGGCCCCCATGATAATGACATTTTCAACCATCGTCATACCTCCCTCCTTTACGGCGCCTCCCGTGAACACACCCCGTTCCCGCTCCGGCCCACGGGCCACCCTTACGGCTTCTGTGTCTTTTCATATCGAAGCGACTTAAGATTCACGCCCAGGCTGATATTTGAATCGAGACGGGCGAGCTTCTGCGAGAGCCTCGCATCGTCGGCATGGGTGTGCAGCATCATGCCGAGCTTCCCCGGCACGGTGTAGGCCACTGTGAGAATGTCCTCCAGCGCGCCGATTTCATTGATGAGGCGGGCCGCACCCTTCGGCCCCACCAGCGGCACCCCCGGTATGGTGCTCGTGCTGTCGCCGGCGAGTGCCATGAAGTCAACGTACCGGCCTGGAAGAATGCCGTGTTTTTCACGAACATAGTCCGCATCCATGGTGCGCTTATTGAAATGATCGCGCACCACGATATTCGGTGAGACCAGCTGGAAGAAAATCCTGTCCGTGGAGAGAATAATGACGGCGCCCCCTCGCTCCGCCACCTTGACGGCGAAGGTGGCAATTACATCATCCGCCTAATAGCCGGGCACCGTCAGCATGGAGACTCCGATTTCACCGAAGGCCTCCTCGAAAAGCCCGATGTTCGCCCTGAGTATCTCCGGCATGGGGTCGCGGCCTTTCTTGTAGTCGGGGAAGAGTTCATGTCGCCACCCCTTCTCCCCACTATCGAGGACGCACACGGCATGCGTGGGCGTGCATTCCCTGAGGGCGCGGGCAAGGGACTGCGTGCTCGATGTCACCGCACTCTGCAGCCGCTCCGGACCGTCCTCTCCGGGCTGGGCGGCCCAGACGCGCCGTATGAGATTGAGCCCATCGATAAGGAGAAACCTGATACCCATGGGATGTTGTCTCCCTCGGCAGTGATGCGGCTGACTGTGGTGGTGCGGTGTCGCATCCCCGCGTTCGTACGAAGCATACCACGGAGGGAGGGCAATCTCAATTCTCGACGGGGGGTAATAGTACAGCCGTATTTCCTGGCACGCACTATCGCCTCCCTCCTCCCACACACTCAACGTGTTGAAAGAAAGGGAACCGGCGCGTGATTCAGCTGTTGTATTTGCTGCAACAGTTGCCGCCCTTAAAAAATCCCTCAGGTCGAGCAGTTTCCCTACATTTGCGTTGACATGCAAAAGCCCTTTCTCTATACTGGCGGCGCTTTACGTGCCGGGTAACAGGTTCCGGTTTCTTTTTCAAACACTAGCGAAAGGGGGTTTGAGCATGTCGCGCAGGCCTGCATGGTGGCTCGCATTTCTCGCAAAAATCTGGCCCATCACGTGGATAAGCGCCCGAATGACCGGGTGGCCCATCATTGGCCCACTCGTCACGCTCACTTCCGCCCCCCTGTTTTCAGGAAAGAATCTCAACATTACCTATCTTCCCATCAACGAAGAAATCGAGAGTGCCGGCACACTGCTCCCCGTGAGGGTCATTGAAGAGCTCATCAGAAGGTCATCCCACCGGGTAATCATCAACCGCTGCACCTGCCGCGACGCCCGGGACTGCCATCACCATCCCGTCGAGTACGGGTGCACGCTTCTCGGCGAGGGAACCCGCGAGATAGACCCCCGGATT
>JAPLJO010000048.1 GCA_026388515.1 Deltaproteobacteria bacterium
ATAACACCTGCTGCTAAATGAGAAAACCAGCCGCCGAGAATTACCCATTAACACTTCAAATATTTGGCTCGTTTTAATATCAGTTGTAAAATATTTTCTTGACATTCCTTTCTCTTATAACTATGACTGACTGGTCCGTCCCAGCTTGTTGACATACCTTATTGCTGAAAACTTCTTTTCCAAGGAGCACCTCGCATGAATGGAAAGGTTGTCTTTATTCCCTGCCGTAGTTCCGCGAAGTTCGATCCGATCCAGAATACACCAAGTGCTTTATCGCCGGAATCTGTTTTCCTGAACTGTTATGTCACTCCAGGCTCAATCGACCGCTCAGATGGATACCCTGAGCCGGGTCCCTACGACTTCATTGCATGGAATTAATAAGGATCTTTTGATCAGTGCAATTAACCAAGGAAGGGAGAAGTGCAGTGGAGATGAAAGAATGCGCCGAGAAGACAGACGCCTTTATTGAGAGAAAGCGCAGGGAACTTGAATCTATCGAAATACTCGGCAGCCTTGTGACGGAATGCTTGCGTGCCCCTGCCGTCAGAATGGTCGTGCTTTCCGTGCTCCGGAATCTCCTGTCATCGTGGTCGGAGGGAAGCAGAACAAAACAAAAGATATTTGAGCGTGCTCTCAAGCTTGCTGAGAAAAATATCGCTCCCCAATCCCCTTATAGTGCAGGCATAGACGCCCAAAAGGTGGGAAAGTTGCTCACCTTACTTGCGCAATCTTTAAATGATAAGCAGAAACAAAACCCCATGTACCTGGCCGATCATCTCGAAGGCCCGCTGAGTGAAATCATCAAACACATAGATTTCGGCGAAGTGAAGGAGATGGTGGATCGTGCGGAAGATCCCATCGTGGAGCTCGTCAGAAGGCTCATGGGATTACTATGGAACACCTACCCTGCCAAGTTCGGTACGGTCATTACATTAGTCCACCCCGTGGGAAATATGACCGTGCGGTCCCTGAAGGAGATCATCAAACCACTTAATGAGGTTTCCCCGGACCTGCTCACGGATCTTATCTTCACCATCGTCAGGAGCATCGACGGCCGCGAAATCGGAGAATTGACCAATGCGGTCATGGAGATGGTGAGGCAGCTCCATACGGGGAGCCTTCTGCAGGGGGAATCCGGCGTGCCGCAGTTTCAGATGGACCTCACAAATAAACTACGGGAAATCATGTCCGGCATTGATCCCGAGCTTCTCTGCAAGGTAAAGGTCATCGCCGCGGAAATGGCCGAGGAGCGGTCCAATGCCATTTCTGACATCCTGGACGAAAACCCTGCGCTCGTCCTTGATCTGGTTTCACGCTTTTCATCCCTGAAGAACCCCCGCATCAGGGCAACACATCGTCGGATGCGCGTGTTCGATCATCTGGATGGGGAATTCGCCGCGGCTGTTGGCAAAGGGCTGGGTGAAATCGATACCCAGGAGATCGGAGAGATGTTCAACACGCTGCTGCGTCTATTCAACAAGGTGCATACGGAGAAACCGGATTTCATCTCCCGTCTCCTGGGAGACATATTTGTGAATATTGACACAGATGAAATGAAGACCGCCACAGAGTGGCTCATGCGGGATGTCATCGAAGGCTTGAAGCCCATCGCCAGAGAGGTTCTGCCGATATTGATCCACGGTCTCGGCGAGTTGAATCAATGTGAGGAAACAAAGTGACGGCCACACCGCATTTGCATAGGGACAGAGAGGGAGGATGTTATGCTGAATGAGTTCTCTGAAGTCGCAAAGACGCTGAGCAACCGTTTCATCCAGCAATGGAAAGACGATGGCAAGCAGGTCGTCGGTTTTATGTGCTCCTATGTGCCCGAGGAGATCATCTGCGCAGCCGGCCTGCTCCCTTTTCGGATGAGAGGGATCGGGGCTTCGTCAACTTCCATAGCTGACACGTACTTCGGGCCGGTCATCTGCAGCTTTCCCAAATGCATTCTCCAGTTGGCCGGTGAAGGAAAATACGACTTCCTCGACGGAATCATACTCATTCCGGGGTGTGATTCCATCCGGCGGATAGATGAGTGCTGGAGGAAAGCAGCCGAAGAATCCCACGGTAAATTCCCGCCGTTCCATCTCTATTACGGGGTGCCGCATAAATTGACGGACTACAGCCTCGAGTGGTTCGTTGCTGAGACCAGGAAGCTCGTCGAGAGCCTCGAGCGACATTTCGGCAGGAAAATTACCCCGGAGGATCTCACGCATGCCATCAAGATTTACAACCAGGGAAGAATCTTGCTGACCAGGCTTGACGAGCTGCGCGCCGGAGAAAATGTGCCGATATCCGGGGCTGATGCCACCGCGGTCATCATCTCCGCGGGTGTGATGCCGCGTGATGCGTACAACCGGCTTTTAGAAGAACTCCTGCAGAAGCTTTCACGCAGTACGAACGGAATGACAGGCAAGAAACGCCTGCTGCTGGCAGGGAGCATTATTGATGATATCGATCTCGTACGTTTGATCGAAGCCTCGGGTGGGATTGTGGTTGCCGACACACTCTGCTTTGGTTCACGGTCTTATGTGGACCTGGTTGAAGAAGACGGCGATCCCCTGGTGGCCATCGCCCGGCGGTATCTATCCCATAAGCTCTGCCCCCGAATGTTCGGCTCCTACAAGGAGCGGCTGGAATTCATGAAGCAGCGGGTCCGGCAGGCTCGTGTGGATGCGGTGATACTCCAGAACATCAGGTTCTGCGATATGCATGGGTCGGAGAACAGCCTGTATGAGCGGGATCTTGAGGCCATGGGTATCCCCTGTTTAAAGATTGAGAGGGAATACGGGCCGCTGGTGGAGGAGGGACGAATCAAGATGCGGGTTGACGCGTTCATGGAAAGCCTGAACACCTGAACAGGAAGGAGGGAGTGAAAGATGGGTGAGCAAAGCCGGGAAATGATAGCAATCGACGTGTTGAAGGATATCGCACTGGTCATGGACGGAATGATCTTTGAGCGGCAGAGGGCGATCGATGCTTTGACCCTGTTTCATCGCAAAGCTCTGCCGGCCCTTGAGGAGATCGCCAAAAAGGTCGACTCCAAGCTGCTCAAGGAACAGGCAACGATGTACATTAACAGAATCAAAGAGGGGATCGACAAGAATGTTTAGTTGTAATGTAAAAAGGGGAAGATACGCATGAGGAAAGAATACCGAGAATACCATTTCGACCGCATGGTGCAGAGCATCATCCACTTCGCTTCCCTGGCCTATGACGGGACGCCCAAGGAGGCTTTCGGGATGTTCCGATATGCCCCCCGCTTCCGCGAAGCCATTGAGACGATCCTGAAAACCGGTGAGCCGGGCGTACTCCTGCTGAAGATGATCGACAAGTACCTCATTGAAGTCCTGACCGCTCACGAGCGGGGCAAGAAAATCGCCTTGTGCACCTTCAACTTTTCGCCGGGGGTTTTGAAACCCCTGGATGTGGTACCGATCTGCCTCGAGCCTGTCACGACTCTTGGTGTCATGATGTGGCTACGGGGGCTTGGCGAATATCTCAATTACTGCTGCGAGATCGGTTTCACCGAGACTTCGTGCTCCGCCCAGCGTGGGGCACTGGGTGCGTACCTGGCGGGCCTCGGGGTGAAGCCGGACTTCGTTCTATGCAACTCCATCGGGGTGTGTGACACGAATGCCACTGCCTTTAACTTCGCCGCAGAATACCTGGATCTTCCGTTCTATCAGCTCAATGCACCGCCGTTGCTCACCGATGAGCGGTCACAAAAGTACCACCGGCAGGACTTCCGGGGGCTGATCTCATTCGCGGAGGAGCAGACCGGCAAGAAGCTCGACGTTGACCTGCTGCGGGAGGTGATCATCGAAACGGATAAGCAGGATATGATCATGTGCGAGATCGAGGATCTCATGCGGCTGGTCCCAAGCCCTGTGCCCGGTATCTTCAACGTGTTCATGTATTCGGCCAAGTATATCTACGGCGGCTCAAAGGAGGCGACCGATGTCATGGCTTCGATGCTGGAGGTGGCCAAGCGCAATGCTTCCGAGGGGCGGGCAGGAACCACATCGGGGAAAGAGGATGCCCGGGCATTCGCCGTCTATGTCGACCATTACTCTGCCCAGCTGCGTCCCTGGTCCTGGCTTGATTCCAAGAACATCTCCCATCTCGGATGCATGATGAACGGTTTCTGGCCGGTGCATGCACCCTATGCCGAAGAGAATTTGAAGGAAGGCACCTACATAATGGACTCCACCAATGAGGATACCATGATTGATTCCCTGGCCGACCAGATGTCCCGCATGCCCATGGTTAAACAGATCCGGGGGCCTTACGACGACCCTCATCAATGGCTCTCCGATACCATGGCCTCCATCAGGACCTACAAGCCGGATTTCTGCATGTACACAGGGACCATCGGCTGCCGTAATACATGGGGGGCAATCAAGATCCTTGCACGGGATACCGAGAAGATGGGCATTCCCACCCTCATCATCTTTGGCGACGCATTCGACCACCGGATCACTTCCTGGGAAAGCATGCGAGACAAGATCGATGAATTCCTGACCGTGCGGGGGATACTGAAATGATTGTGGCGGGCTGCGATGTGGGATCCCTGACCGCCAAGGCGGTTATATTGAATGAAGGGAAGATGCTGTCGTATGCAATCATACGCTCCACCGCACGACCCGAGGAATCGGCGCACAGCGTCATGGAAAAAGCCCTCGAGGAGGCCTGTCTCTCGTTTGATGACATCCGTTATACAGTTGCTACCGGATACGGGAGGGACAACATCCCTTTCATCAACGATGCCGTCTCAGAGATCTCCTGCCATGGAAGAGGCGCCCTATGGCTCATGCCCGGGGTCCAGATGATCATCGATATCGGCGGCCAGGACTGCAAGGCGATCAAGCTCGACAAGGATGGCCGGGTCGTCAAATTCACGACCAATGATAAATGCGCGGCCGGAACCGGCCGGTTTCTCGAGGTTATGGCAAAGCTGCTGGGGCTTTCCCTGGAAGAGCTCGGCACGTTATCGGCGCAGGCCAGGAATCCCATGGATCTGGCGGCCGCCTGTACAGTCTGGGCTCAGACCGAAGTCATTCATCACCTGAACAATGGTACATCGATCGAAGACATCACGGCGGCAATCAATCAGGCCATGGCCAAGCGGGTGGCCATGATTGCCAACAGCCTCGGCGTGGAAAGGAATGCGTGCATCACCGGGGGAGTGGCCAAGAACGTCGGCGTTGTCAATTATCTTGAGAAACTGCTCGGAGTAAAGCTGAAGAAGCCCCCCAGGGTCGACCCGCAAGTGATCGGGGCGCTCGGGGCCGCCGTGCTGGCATACGAAAGGCTGGAAAGGAACAAGGAATGTTAGTGGCAGGATGCGATGTAGGGTCATTGACGGCCAAGGCAGTCATTCTGAGCGACGGTAAAATCCTGTCCCAGGCAGTTCGCAGGGCCAACTCACGGCCGGAGGAATCAGCAAAAGAGATCATGGATCTTGCCCTGGCGGATGCAGGTCTGGCGTTTTCAGACCTTGCCTATGTCATCGGGACCGGTTACGGCAGAAGGCAGATTTCCTTTGTGAACGAGGTGGTATCGGAGATCGTCTGCCACGGCAAGGCCGCGCAATGGCTCAACCCCTCGGTCCGGATGGTCATAGATGTCGGCGGGCAGGATGCCAAGGCGATCCTGGTGGATGAGAACGGCTCAGTCGTGAGGTACGTTTACAATGACAAATGCGCCTCCGGGACGGGCCGATTCCTGGAAATCATGGCCGAAGCACTCGAAGTCCCGTTGGGAGAACTTGGAGAGCAGGCCACGATCTCACAAAACCCGGTCAGCATTTCCAATCAGTGCACCGTTTTTGCCGAGACAGAGGTTGTCTCGCTGCTGAACAACGGCAAGGCTATCCCCGACATCGCCAGCGGTTTGATGAGGGCCATGGCTCACCGGATCGCCGCACTGGCCAAGAGCATCGGGCTTGAGCCGGAGATTGCCATGTCGGGCGGAGTGGCCAAGAACCAGGGAATGTTTTCCGCCCTGGAAGAGGTGCTGGGGTTGAAAATAATGCGGCTGGAGGGGGATCCTCAAATCAACGGCGCCCTTGGAGCGGCACTGCTGGCGGAAGAGGCAATGAGGAAAACCGTTTCCTGATAGATTCGTCCCAATAAATGGAGGGCTTAAATGATGAAAGAATACGATGTTATCGTCGTGGGATCAGGTCCCGGTGGGGCGACAGTAGCCCGGGAGATGAGCCTGAAGAGGAAAAAAGTGCTGCTGATAGAACGTGGAGGACGCTGGAACTGGCTGGGAAACACGCTCACGGTGGCGATGACCCTTCAGAATTATGGGCTGACCGTAAGCAAGCCATTTCCGCCTTTTACCCAGGTTACCGTAGCGGACAACTACGGAGGAGCCTCGATGCTGATCTGCGGCTGCGCCATGCCTCCGCCGAAGAAAATATTTGACAGTGTCGGTATCAACCTCACGGCCGAGACGGAAGAGGCCAGAAAAGAGCTCTGGGTGACAAAGCTCCCGGATGAGCTCGTCGGAAAAGCCAACATGAGGCTCATGGAGGCCGCGAATGACTTGGGGTACCATTGGGAGAAGGTGGAGAAGTTCATCGATGTGAGCAAATGTATCCCCGAATGTGCGGATTGCATGATGGGATGCAAGCGGGACGCGAAATGGTCGGCACGCTTTTACGGCGACGAGGCGATCGCCAGCGGCGCGGAACTGGCGCTGCATACGCGCATTGACGATGTCATCGTTGAAAATAGAAAAGCTGTCGGCGTGAAGGGGTCAAGACACGGAAAGTCAGTCAGCTATTATGGAAAACGGATTGTGCTGTCGTCCGGAATTGGTAATGTCAGGATACTGCGGCGTGCCGGAATTCAGGAGGCAGGCAGGACCTTTGCCGTTGATTTTCTCCAGTTCATAGGCGGCGTTTCCCCCCATATAAACACATCCAAGGTACAGCCCATGGCGGTCGGCACACTCGAACACTACGAATCCGACGGATTTGTCATTCTGCCCGTTTTCCCTACCTGGTCACAGCTCACGGTATTGCTGGCAATGAAGGGGCTGGGGCATGTTCCGAAGGCACTGAATGCCTTTCGTTATACCGGCCTCATGGTCAAGATTCAGGACGACCTCAAGGGAGAGATACACACCGAGAGTAGCTTCTTGCCTTTCACCAAGGAGCCGAGCCATGATGACAGGTTGAAGCTCGCCAAAGGCGGGGAGATCATGAAGAAGATCCTCCGCAAGGTTGGGGCGCCTGATAAGAGTATCGTAGAGCTCAACCCCTCCGGCGCACACCCCTCGGCGACATGCAGGATCGGTGACGTCGTGGACACGAAGCTTGAAACATCCATCGCAAATCTATACTGCTGCGACGCAAGCGTTGTTCCATCAGCCTTGGGTTTGCCTGTTGTGTGGTCGGTAGTCGCCCTGGGCAAACGGCTCGCCAAACATTTGGACAAGACCCTCACATAAATTATTGCGGCATGTAGCCAATAACATGAAAAAAAAAGATGCCTTTCTGGAATTATTAGGGGGTAAAAGCAATAAGCTGTTTGCCGAGGTCGGGAGGTACTTCTCAGCCGACGGGAGCTTCCACGAGGAAGAGTTTCGTAAATCCCTCAGGGCATCCCTCTCATCTATTAAGGAACATTCCAGCGATAGCACCGCCTTCTCGACCAATGCCGATGAGTGGCTGACCGCTAAACTCAATGAGATTATCAACTACCTGGATGAAAAAGGCATGCCTGAGGCCTCTTCCAGCCTGTTCAAGGCAGCCGTCGATGAATGCGCACGTATAGGCTTACCAAATGTTTCGCTGCCCGCGGTTCATCTGAACGCCATTCTCTCATATATTCCCGACAAAAAGCCTGTAAAGCATAAGAACAACACTTCGGATATGAAGACTCGGATCATGGATGCCGCCCTGAAAAAATTTGCCGGGGATGGGTATCATCAATCCACCATAGATGATGTTGCAGAACTCGCCGGGGTCGGTAAAGGTTCGGTATATCGCTACTTCAAGAGCAAAGACGATCTTCTGACGAGCCTTATTGTCGATCGTTCGGAAGAGATTTTTAAGCGCATCAATCAGATCTTCTCGAATGAAATGGATATTGTGGAGCAGATACAAGCTGCAATACATGACTGGATAAGGTTTATTGCCGATAATTCCGATCTGTATGGCCTTATTCAGAGCAATATCCAGATACATGACACCAATACACGGGATATGTTTTTCGATCATGTATTTTCCAAGTTGCCCATGCTTAAAGAACGTGTAATCTCCCTTAATCGCTTGAACCAGATCCGTACTTCAAACCTGACTTTCGATACTATGTTTTTTGGGAGTTTCGGGTATGTCGACTGGGTTTTTTACAAGTGGCTGAGGAGTGGGAAAGTTTATAACTTAATGGATGAGGTTCCGATTATCATTGAAATACTACTGCACGGCTCAATTAAGGAAATTGTAGACACTCAACCCGGCAAATAATCCAAAGGAGGTTTTGACATGGAACCGGTTTCAACCGAGATAAAGGACCACAGATTTCTGAAGGAGCTTCTTTCCGAGACGGACGGCATGCTCATTGAAATGGTCAGGGGTTTTGTGGATGAAGTCATCCTGCCCATCCGCCGGGAAATGGAGCTGTCGGCCCGCAGCGATTTCAAACTCATCGAAGACCTTCAGAGAAAGCTCATTCCTCTGGGCTTTCAGGGCGGTTTCCTGCCCGAGGAGTACGGCGGCATGAACCTGACCTCGGTCATGACCGCGGGCATTCTCGCGGAAGAATTCGGGCGGGGGGATGCCTCGTTTTTCTGCGCACCCGCCGGCGGATTCTGGGCCATGCGGCCGGCCATGTTCGCCGAAAATAAGGCGGTACTCAATGAATTTGCTCCGCGGTTCTTGGGGGAGGATCTCTATGTAGCCTGTTTTGGCATGACCGAACCCAACGGCGGCTGCAATATCGAAAATATGGATATGCACGGCCTGGGCATCAGGACCACGGCAAAGCTTGACGGCGATGAGTGGGTGATAAACGGCTCCAAAGTCTGGCCGACGAATTCCGGGATCGCAGATCTCTACCTGGTGGTGTGCACTACCGACCCGGAACTCGGTGATGACGGCATCGCCCTGATATATGTACCCGTTCCCACCAAGGGATTCAGTTTCGGTAGGTTTGAGGACAAGGCGGGATTCAGGGGCAGCAGGGAAGGAGATTTCTACTTCGACAACGTGCGGGTGCCTAAGGAGTTTCGCGCCGCCGGACCCGGCAGGGATGCCGAACTGCTGCACGACAATATCGTCTATGCACGCATTTTCAGCGCCGCCTGGGCCATCGGATGCGCCCAGGGGGCGTTCGACGAAGTGCTCGCCTTCACCAAAGACCGGCTGGCGGCGGGCAAACCCATCAGGCAGCATACCATCGGGGCTTCAATCCTTGCCGATATCGCCATCGGGATTCAGGTTGGCCGGGATGCCTATGTGAACGCGGCGTACATGTATGACCATCCCGAGATATACGGCCCGCGCCACTCAAAGCAGATGCTTTCCCGTGCGTCCATCGCAAAAGTCTTCTGCTGCGATGTCGCGGTCGAAGCCACCAACAAGGCCATGGAACTCATGGGCTCCTATGGTTATGTGACTGATTACCACGTGGAGAAATACTGGCGCGATGTAAAAATCATTCAGCTGTGGGAGGGAGGGGCACAGTTAGGCAGGCTGGACGTGGCGCGGGGCATCTATGATTACGACCAGTTCTATCGCAATGTGATGTACAACAAACTGCAACTAAAGAAATGAAGGAGCGATAAAATGAAAACAATCTTGTCCCTCATTTACTATACTATTACTATCTTCATCGAAAATTATTTCAGTTTTTTGATACCGATTGCGTTCAATCGATCCACTGCGGACTTGAGGAAGAATCCTGAAAAATTAATTAACAATGTCAGGGATAGTCTTGCCATCGGTGACATTCAGTCGTCTAATGTGTATTCCGTAGTAGGCAACGAGCTCGGCAAGGATCAGTTTGTCACCGGATTGCAACTATCGTATTTAGACCCGGAACGGCGCTCACAGACGAAAAAGATTGTCATTAAATTTCTTTCTTTGCGAAACGAACCCCTGATACTCTCATCATTGAAATCGGCCCTTTACAGCGGATTGAATCGGGAAGTAAAATTTTACAGCAGCGGTCTTTCAAAAAGAGTCCCTTTTATAAGCGCCGGGTGTGTGTTTTCCGACTATATTCCCTCCCTATACAGGGGCATCATCGTCATGGAGGCGCTTTCCCCTGATTATCGCGTCGATGACTATATCGGATGCACACCCGATCAGTCGAAAGCGGTCCTGCGAAATATTGCAAAGATGCATGCCAAATTCTGGAACAGGGTTTTCGATGATCCAGC
>JAPLJO010000156.1 GCA_026388515.1 Deltaproteobacteria bacterium
ATGAGGATATTCCGCAGAAGCTCGATTGACGAAGGATCGGCCCAGTGAAGGTCTTCAATACACACAATCGTCGGTTGGCGCTTGCAGAGATTTGCAAGTATGAGCTGGATTGCCTCATGGAGCCGTGCCTTCCAGGATTCAGGACTGATATCCTCAATTTCCTTATAACTGAGTGAATAAAGACTTCCTACATAGGGAATCAGGTCCTGTCTTTCGCCGATTATTGACTTTGCCCCTGTTTCTATCTTCAGCTTTACCTGGTCGGAAGGATCTCCCTCCTTGATCTGCCAGGCACGGTCAAGTAAGTCTATGAGGGGGAAGTAAGGAATGTTCTGTGAATAGGCATAGGCATGACCTTCCCGCCATTGAATCGTATTGATATCTAGGGATGCCCTGAATTCTTCGATTAGTCTGCTTTTACCCGTACCGGCGTCTCCTACGATGGAGAAGATAGAGGCTTTCCCTTGTTTGAGGTTTTCTACGGCCTCTTTCAGTTGTGTCATTTCTGCTTTGCGGCCAACGAGTTCTGCACGTAGCCCCGAAAGTCTGTGGGTTTTCGAGGGAGCTTCTTTAAGAGATCGCACTTTGTATATCTGAATTGGTTCTTCCTTGCCTTTGATTATGGCAGGTTCAAGTTTCTCGAAATTGAAATACCCCTCAGACTGGTGATAAGTCTCAATACCCACAATAATCTCGTCGGTCTTGGCCAGACCAGACAGCCGTGAAGCTACATTAATGGTATCTCCAAGAACTCCATGAGTGCCTTTCTCAAAATCTATTTCCTTTGCAACCACGAGACCGGTATTGATTCCAGTGTGCATATAAAGAGGTCTGCCGATTGTTTTCTCAAGAGAGGGGCTTATTTCTCTTACAAGGTCGTGGATTTCTCGTGCAGCACGTACTGCCCTTATTGGGTCATCTTCATGGGTTTTAGGAACTCCAAAGATTGCCATGACGGCATCACCTATATACTTCTCAATGAAACCTTCGTACTTCACTACCACCTGGGATATCTTCCCAAAGATCCTATCCATAATGTCCTTGACTTCTTCAGGATCAAGTTTCTCTGTCATGGCGGTGTAGCCGGAAAGGTCAGAGAAAAGAACGGTGACATATTTACGTTCGTGGTCGGTAATTGTTGGCTTGGGAGGAAGTTCAACGGGCTGGGAGGTTGTGGTAGATGTCTTTGTAAGATCATAACCACATCCACCGCAGAACTTACTCCCGGGTTGATTGATCATTCGACATGATGGACAGGCAAGGACAAGCTTCTGCCCACATTCGTTGCAGAACTTATAACCCTCAGGATTTTCAATTCCGCAATTTGAACACTTCATGATTTCCTGTAATCGTTTAACTGGCGATTTTTATAAAATGCACGCTTTCAAGTGGTAGCTGTTTACCTTACTGTGTAGCGCCCGATGCTAATCCAAGTTTCTTCAACGCATCCTGCGTGCGGGTGAGCCAGTAGTTTTGGGGAGTTATCTCCATTTCTCGATACAGAGCTTCCGCTTTCTTCAGACTTTCCAAAGCTTCATCCTTCCGGCCCGCATTGGCGAGAAACTCACCGAGATGGAGATATCCGACAGCGCTCAATGGTTTTGATTTGAGTTCCTCTAAGATTGCGATACCATGTCTAATCTGGCGCTGCGCCTTTTCGATAATCGCCGGGGTCATTTCCTCCATCATATACCCAAGGAGTACCCGTGCTATACCTTCAACATTTTTTGCGCTGCACTCCCGTGAAATTTTTAAAGCCTCTTCGGCACACTCCCTGGCACGTCCCAGATCACCTGCAGCCCTAAGAGTCATTGCCAGGAGCCAATAGCCAAACGATACTGTAAAGGGCATGCCAAACTCTTTCGCAAGCTTGAGTGACTTCTCTCCAGCATCTATTGCTTTTTCGTACTCTCCGCAAAGATAATAACCAGCTCCAAGCATAGACCAAGCAATATCGAGGCTTATAGAAATTTCTGCCTCCTCATAAATTTTAATGGCTTTCTGCGCATGCGCGATTGTACTATCCCCATGTCCTGCCCAGTATGTTACGCTGGAGTGCATCATTTGTAAAAAACCCATGTGAAATTTATCATTGACTTCACAGGCGTTCTGGAATCCCTTCTCTAAAACATCGGTCCCTTCCTTGAAGCTTCCCATCCATCCTAAAGAACCACCGTACCACGTGCAGATTGCTGAGTAAAAGCTTAACCCCATTCCAAAAAGGTCCTTTTCCAGATGGTGTTCCTCAAGGAGATGAATTGCTTTAATTCCGATGTCCACACATTTCGCAAGATCACCTGTCGTAAAGTATGCAGCACAAATCTGGTCTGCGCTGTGTGCAATAACTTTAAAGTCCTTAATCGTCTCAGCCGAATGAAAACGCTTCACGGCGTATTCCAGCCCGAGGGATGGGTTGCCGTGGAATGTATGATAAAAACTCAAACTACCATGAATCTTTACAAGGCTTTTTTCATCTCCCAACTCATGAGCAAGTTTTTCTGCATTTTGAATGATTTCAAGGCTGCCTTCCGGGTAACTCAAATACAGGAGCGGGTTCATCATCTTGCGGTGTAGCCAAGATTTTTTCTTTTTATTCTCCAGGCTCTCCGGCTGGGCATCAAGCATCCGGATCGCTTCCCGGTAGAAGCGGATGGTTTCCTGGTTGGCATAGTTCTTGGCAGCTTTATCTCCCGAGAGCTTCAGGTATTCATATGCCTTCTGGAAGTTATCGCTCTGTGAGTAGTGGTAGGCCAGGGTCTCGTAAAATTCAGGAAGTTGGTCTTGAAAGAGTTCCTCCATGACAAGTCCGATCTTCTCATGGATCAACCGGCGTTCTTTCATCAAAAGACCATTATAGACCACCTCCTGGGTCAAGGCATGTTTGAAGATGTACTCCAGTTCAGGCTGAAGGGAGCGTGTCTTGATAAGGTCGAGCCTTTCCAGGTTCATGAGACTTTTGTCAATATACCCCTTCAGATCACTGATCCTTTTCAGTATCTCATAGAGGAATGACCTTCCGATAACGGAGGCTTCCTGGAGAATCCGCTTGGTCTCCCGTTCCAGGCGGTCCAGCCTCGCTGAGATTACCCCTTGGACTGTTGAAGGTATATCTTTTTCCATAAGGGGTCTGGTAAGTTTCCATGAACCGTCGTCACGTATGAGCGTGTCCGTTTCGATAAGTGAATTGATCACTTCTTCGAGATAGAAGGGATTGCCCTCCGCCTTGTCACGGATGAATGTCCTTAGTTGTTTCGGAATAACTTCGGTCTTCAGAAGTGATTCCACCATGCTCTGGGCATCCGTAGGGGTAAGGTCATGAAGTCTGATTTCATTATATGATTTAGTGCTGCCCGCCTGGTGGCTGGTAAAGAGGCTGAAGTTGGGCCGGTAGATACACAGAAAAATAACGGGATACTTGAGGTCGATGAGGATATTGCGCAGGAGTTCTACTGATGAAGGATCAGCCCAGTGGAGGTCTTCAATACACACAATCGTCGGTCTACTTTTACAGAGGTTTGCGAGGATGAGCTGGATTGCCTCATGGAGCCGAGCTTTCCAAGATTCAGGACTTATATCTTTTATTTCTTTGTAACTGAGTGAATAGAGACTACCCACATACGGGATCAGGTCCTGTCTTTCGCCGATTATTGCCTTTGCCCCAGTCTCTATCTTCAGTTTTACCTGATCCGGGGGGTCTCCCTCCTTGATCTGCCAGGTCCGACTGAGAAGATCTATCAAGGGGAAATAGGGGGTATTCTGAGAGTAGCCGTAGGAATGACCTTCTCTCCATTGGATCGTGTTAAGGTCCAGACTGTTTTTGAATTCTTCCACTAGACGGCTTTTACCGGTACCGGCATCTCCTACAATAGAAAATATTGAACTCTTGCCCTGTTTGAGATTCTCAACCGCCTCCGTGAGCTGTTCCATTTCCGATTTACGACCTATCAGTTCTGCTCGAAGTCCTGATAAACGATGGGTCTTTGATGGTGCCTCTTTGGAGGATAGTACCTTGTATATCTGGAGGGGTTCTTCCTTGCCCTTGACCTTGGCAGGTTCCAATTTCTCGAAATTGAAATGCCCTTCCGCCTGGTGATGAGTTTCAATCCCTACGATAATCTCATCGGTCTTGGCCAGACCGGAAAGGCGTGAAGCCACGTTAATTGTATCCCCCAGGACACCGTGGGTGCCCTTCTCAAGATTAAGCTCTCCTGTAATCACAAGACCTGTGTTGATGCCTGTGTGCATATACAGGCGTCTTCCGATTCTTTTCTCAAGAGGGGGACTCAAACGCTTTGCGATCTCATGGATTTCACGTGCAGCTCGGATAGCTCTTACAGGGTCATCTTCATGAGACTTGGGAATACCAAAGAGAGCCATCACCGCATCGCCCACGAACTTCTCGATGAAGCCTTCGTATCTGACCACCACCTGGGCAATTTCTCCGAAGATCTTGCTCATGATGTCCTTGACTTCTTCTGGATCGAGCTTTTCGGTCATGGCGGTGTAGCCAGAGAGGTCGGAGAAGAGCACGGTGACGTGTTTGCGTTCGTGGCCAGGAATAATTGGTTGAGCAGGAAGTGTTTCAGGAGGTTTGGTGGTTTCTCTCGGTGCTTTTGTCAGATTATGGCCGCATGTTTCACAGAAGTTACTCTCAGGAGGGTTCTTGTTACTACACTTGGGACAGGTGATATCTAAAATACAACCGCATTTAATACAAAATTTGGCTCCATCTCTGTTCTGAAACTGGCACTTTGGACATACCATATGCAGTAACCTCCATATGGATGAACAGATAAAGATACGGCTGTAGTAATGAAGATAAGAAAATCCCAGGGAGGCAATGTGGGGACTATCCCGTAGGATGGTGGGCAGGAAACTTTATAAGTAAGTTCTCAAAGTGAAGTGAGCCTCAATACGAGGCTCTTTCAAAAGAAGTGGTATTGCCCCCTTGTGGTGGAAGAATATGAGATACCAAGGTATAAATCAATCTGTATTTTATGCGATAGAACCAGTAAAGGAATCTCAAGATCCTATCGATGATTACAATTTGGTTATCGTAGGCAGAGAATAAGCCTTTGAATGAAGATTTGTGCACGAAATCTACATTTCTCACTTTAAAGTCAAGTTTAACACTTGTTAGTCACTGACAATATCTATCAAATCAAATCCAAGCTAATGCACTTAACTGCAAGCTCATGACATGCCTTTTCTCCTGGCGAATACCGCCGCCCCGAGGGCGCCGATAATCTGCGGGTCCACGGGAAGCGGCGTCACTTCCATATTGATAATCTTCGTGAGCGCCTTGATGAGACCGCGGTTCTTGGCGCATCCCCCGGTCACTGTCACCAGCGGCCGCATGCCGATTCTCTTGAGGAGGGTGAAGCATCGCTTGGCCACCGCCGCCTGGATGCCCGCGGCGATATCTTCGGGAGGATTTTTTCGCGCGAGCAGGCTTATCACCTCGCTCTCGGTAAAGACGCTGCACTGTGCCGTGACGGATATCACCTTCTTTGCCTTCAGGGAAAGCTCGGAGAACTGGTCGAGATCCATGCGGAATGTCCTGCTCATGGCTTCGAAAAACCTCCCCGTGCCGGCGGCGCACTTGTCGTTCATGGCGAATTCCAGCACCGAGCCATCACCGTCGAGGGAGATGGTTTTCACATCCTGCCCGCCGATATCGACGATGGTTTTTATGTTGCCGTTGCAGGTAAAGGTCCCCAGGGCGTGACAGCTGATCTCCGAGATGTTTTCATTGGCGAAGGGTACCTCGTTTCTTCCATAGCCGGTGCCGATGAGGTAGGCAAGGTCCCTGTAACCTGCAAGACCAGGAACCTGGCTGCAGGCCTTCTCGAGTGCGATGATGGAGGTTTGTTCGGGATCAATCTCGCTCGGCACGAGTGATGAGGCGGCAATGGCGCCCTTCTCATCAATGATGACGGCCTTGCCCGTGGTAGACCCCACGTCGCAGCCGCCGTAATATTTACCCGCCATATCTGTCTTCTCCTCGTTGCTGTCCTTTCACATTTTTCCTAGATATCAAGCATCCATCCCTTGCCCTGTAGTCTTGCAACCCCTCTCGCACTGGACAGAAATGCGGACCTGAACATATTGCTTATGAGCGCCCTCTTAACCGGAGAAAGTCTTAGAAATGCACCGATAAATGATCTCATGAATTTCTGGGTTGCACTCAGTGGGTTGTCGAAGATCTGATTCTGAAGATTACCCCTTTCAAGACTGAGCAGGATTATTCTCTCAAAAGTGGTTTCCGGGTGGATGACCCTGGCGCCGCGGTATATCATCTCGATGGCATC
>JAPLJO010000111.1 GCA_026388515.1 Deltaproteobacteria bacterium
ACATCGGTACCCGACCAGGCGTCCTGCTCCCACCGGGCTTCTTTTGCATCGATTCTTTTTACGAGATTCATCTTATGGTCGAGATAGTTGATGCGGATACCCTTGAGGATATGACGATTCGGGTCAACATAGGCGATAGCGTAGATGCCGTCCCTGCCTTTGTACCATATCTGGTTCTGCTTGAATGTGCCCGCCTTGTTCTTCTTCTGAATCTCCACGTACTTCACGTACTTGACTTTTTCATTCGCAAAGGGCGTCACGTATTCGCTGAGGAAAAAAGAGGCGATGCAGACGGCGACCGAAACCGCAATAACGGGCACCGCAACCCTGAAGAGGCTTACCCCGCTTGCCTTCATCGCCATGAGTTCATTGTGGGTGGAAAGAATCGAGAAGGTGATGAGCGTGCTGAGGAAAAACGTGACCGGCAGCATCTGTGAGAGAATCATGGGTACGGAGTACACAAAGTACGTCAGCACCTGGTGTGCCGTGGCATGATTGCTGATGAACATCCGTATGCGTTCAAAGAAATCGACGATCACATAGAGCGACACCAGCGATACGATGATGAGGGCGAAGACCCTCACGAATTCCCTCAGGATATAGCGATCAAGAATAGTCACGTTTCCGGTTCCCCGCTTGTGCCGTCGCGATTCATTGCCGCGTGCATGCCGTGACAGACGGACCGGCTTATGCCCGCCGCCGCATGAGGGGCATCATGGCGCGCTCCCGGGCGGCACGCGACAGAAGCCATATTCCCGCGGCCCCGAGGAGTGCATTGGGTGTCCATGCTGCAAGGGCGGGGGCGATCTTTCCAGCCTCTCCCAGTGCGCCGCCGCCCAGTTCAAGGATATAGTAGACCATGACGGTACTGAGACCGATGACGAACCCCCTCGACTTCCCGCTCCTCTGTTTCACGATGCCGAGGGGAATACCCAGAATGCCGAACACAATGCATGAAACGGGGAGGGCGAACTTCCGGTGAAATTCGATCACGAGCTCCCTTCGCCTGGCTTCGGCAAGGGATGAATCTCCCATGGCGCGTGTGAGTTCGACAAGATTCATCTCTTTCCGTTCCTTCAACGGCGCTCCGCCGGCCGCCGTGCGCGGGGTCGAGAGGTCAAGATTGAGATCGTAGGAACTGAAGTCCATTTTCCTGTAGGTTTTCAGCTCGCCGTCGACGAAGTGGGAGCTGCCGTTTTCGAGGCGGAGCGTGACGGTCATCGCGTCCGGGTTTGAGATCAGGTATCCTTTTTTTGCGAGGATGGTGATGGGCTCACTGGCGGTGCGGCTGTCGGAGATGAATATTCCCTCCATATAGTTCCCCTGCATGGGAATGTGCTCGGCATACAGCACGAGCCCCTCAAAATCATCGTTGAATGCCTTTTCCCTGATGCCGATGCTTGCCTTCTGCCTGGCAATTTCAAACAGAAGGCGCTTGGTGGAGAAATTCGCCTCGGGTACAAGGTAGAGGCTGAAAAGCGCCGTGACGAGAAACGTGACAACCACGGGAACAAAGACGGGGGGCAGCAGTTGAAAAAGGCTGATGCCCGATGACTTCATGACGGTAATCTCATTGTCGCCGGAGAGCCTGCCGAAGGCAATGAGAATGGATATCAGGAGCGATACGGGAATGGTAATTACCATGAAGGACGGTGTGAGATATCCGATAAGCTCGCCTATCACGATAATGCTGACACCTTTGTTCACGGTGAGATCCATGAGCTGCAGGATTCTCCCCATGAGGAGGACGAAAGTTAGAATGAAAAGAATAAAGAAAAAGGGGACGGCGATCTCCCGAATAAGGTATCTTGAAATTATTGTACGCATTTTCGTTTCTGGAATCCTTTTAAGGATAACGACCTATAGCACAGAAAAAATCCTTTGAAAACAATCAAGACCGGTGGGGTGTGCCGACGGAGTCTATATCATATCGTTACACCTGCCGGCACACGACAATAAAAAAGGTGCATGCAGAGTAAACTTTCAGAAGGGGTTGAACGTCATGCGATGTAAGAATGAGCATGCCGGAAAAGTCATTCTGGTTCTGATGGGCCCTTGTCTTGTATGATACTTGTGGTACTATCGCTCTCAATCAGGAGGAAGTTATGAAAAAATATTCCCGCTTCTTATTGGCCGTTTTATTGTTACTCTCAGTAACCATCTGGGCCTGCCAACCGGAGGAGACTCCGCCCCCTGCGAAGCCCGTGGTAAAACAGAAGCTCGCGTCCCCGGCCCAGTTTGAAAAGGCCCCGGTTGTCGAAAAAGACTTTCGCACCATCATCATTAATGTGGCGAAAGAGAACATTCCCTCAGTGGTGCACATCCAGGTCACCCAGCAGCAGGAAGTGGTGAATCCGTTTTCCCCGTTTGAAAATAATCCGTTCTTCAGACGGTTTTTCGATTCTCCCCAGACGCCGAGAAAGTTCAAAAGAGAACTCAAGGGGATAGGAACCGGGATGATCATAGATGAAGGCGGCCACATCCTCACGAATAACCACGTCGTGGCAGGCGCCACTCAGATAGAGGTTATTCTTTCAAATGAAAGCCGCTACCAGGCCACGGTAATAGGAACAGATCCGAAGACGGACCTTGCGATTATCAAGGTGGCAGCCACGGAAAAGCTCCCCCATGTGACCTTCGGTGATTCCGATAAGGTCGAAGTAGGCGAGTGGGTAGTCGCCATCGGCCATCCGCGCGGGCTCGACCAGACCGTAACCCAGGGCATTATCAGCGCAAAACACCGGCGCGGCATAACCGACCCCACGTCATACGAAGATTTTCTCCAGACCGACGCGGCAATCAATCCCGGCAACAGCGGCGGGCCGCTCCTCAATCTCGATGGCCAGGTCATCGGCGTCAATTCGGTTATCATATCCCAGTCGGGGGGCTACGAGGGTATCGGATTTGCCATACCGAGCAACATGGCTCTCTATATCGCAAAGGCATTGATGGATTCGGGCAAGGTGGAGCGTGGGTGGCTCGGCGTTTCACTTCAGGATGTTCCCTTCGACAAATTGAAGGCGCTCAAGCTTGAAACAACCAAAGGTGCGTACGTAGTGGAGGTAGTGAAGGGCGGCCCTGCTTCCAGGGCGGGAGTCAAGGCAGACGATGTGATTCTGACTATGGACGGAAAAGACATTGAGGACTCGAGCACGTTCAGAAACCTGATTGCCGCGACATCCATCGGGAAAGAAGTAACATTCGGCATACTGCGCGACGGAGTGATGCTCTCTCTCACGGTAAAGATAGGTGCACCTGAGGATGCCGTAAAGGCAATGACCGTTTCGATGAAGGAAAGGCTTGGAGTAGATGTGCGGCCGATTTCTGAAAATGAGATTCAAAAATACGGCATGGACCAGGGCCAGGGCATCGCAATCAAATGGCTCGAACCTTCAGGACCCATGGCAAAAGCGGGTTTCGAAATAGATGACCTTGTGATGAGGGTGAACAACCAACCCATTGACGGCGTCGAGAATTTTGCATCTCTGGCAAGCGCCCTGGAGCCCGGCAAGGAAGCCGTCATGCTCGTGATTGATCACAGAACCGGAAGGTCCGGATATATAAAAGTGGAGGTCCGGTAGAATTACTGAGAATATGAATGGATGCGGGCCTGTCTTCAAATCAATGGACAGGCCCGTATTTTGTTGACACGTCCGCAGGCTTTCCTTATATACAGCCCATCAAAAGGGGAACTCATTCACGCAAAAGAAAAAGGAAAGCCTTATATATGACGGAAATAAAGGGATCAGCCCCCACCGATTTCATCCGCGACATCATCGAAGAAGACCTGAGTGTCAATAAACACGGCGGTGCCATCGCCACACGGTTCCCGCCGGAGCCGAACGGCTATATCCACATCGGGCATGCGAAATCCGTATGCCTCAATTTCGGCATTGCTGCCCAGTACAGCGGTACCTGCAACCTTCGGATGGATGATACGGACCCTGCCGGGGAATCAATCGAATACGTCGAATCAATCATCAACGACATCCGCTGGCTGGGGTTCGACTGGGAAGACCGCCTGTACTACGCATCAGATTATTTCGAAAAACTCTATGAATTAGCTGAAGAGCTTGTAAAGGCGGGCAAGGCCTATATCTGCAGCCTGAGCCCCGATGAAATACGGGAATACCGGGGAACGTTTACGGAGCCCGGCAGGGAAAGTCCCTACCGGAACCGCTCCGTGGAGGAAAACCTTGATCTGCTTCGACGGATGCGGGCCGGTGAATTTGAGGACGGCGCCCACGTGCTCCGCGCCAGAATCGACATGGCATCTCCTAATATCGTCATGCGGGACCCCATCATGTACCGCATCAAGCGGGAACCTCACTACCGGACGGGGTCGCAGTGGGTCATCTATCCCATGTATGATTTTGCGCACTGCCTCTCGGATGCCCTTGAAGGGATTACCCACTCCATCTGTACCCTCGAGTTCGAGAACAACCGGCCTCTGTACGACTGGGTGCTCGACACGTTGAGAGCCCCCTGTCACCCCCGGCAGATCGAGTTCGCCCGGCTCAACCTGAGCCACGCGATCATGAGCAAGCGC
>JAPLJO010000025.1 GCA_026388515.1 Deltaproteobacteria bacterium
TTTTTTCGATGGACAGGCGCTTCATCTTTTCATGAAGGGCGCTTTCCTTCGTCGTCATGAAGCGTGTGCCCATGGCAACACCCTCGGCCCCGAGGGCGAGCGCGGCGGCGAGCCCCCTGCCATCGGCAATGCCTCCTGCAGCGATGACGGGAATCGAGAGCGCATCAACGAGGCTCGGTATGAGAACAAAGGTCGTCACGGCCTCACCGTGGCCGGCGGCCTCGTTTCCCGTGGCGATGACGGCGTCGGCGCCGCAGTTCTGGGCGCTCAGTGCATGGCGCGCATTCGTCACGGTGGCCAGCACCTTTCCGCCGTAGCCGTGGACCTCGCGGATAAGCCAGTCTCCTTTCCCGAGGGCGAAGTTGACGACGGGAACCTTTTCTTCAAGGACGGCGGCGGCGTTCTGGCTGCCCCCGGGGAGTATGAGCGATACGTTCACGCCGAAGGGCTTGTCGGTCTGCTTTCTCACTTCTTTTATATACTGCCGCGTCTGATCCGGGGCCAGGGGACCGGTGGCGAGTATGCCAAGGCCTCCTGCGTTGGAGACCGCTGCCACAATCCGCGGCAGACTGATCCAGCTCATGCCTGAAAGAAGAATGGGGTACCTGATTCCTAACAGTTCCGTCACACGTGTTTTCATCGGCCATCTCCCCGGGATTGATATCGTCCGCCGCGGCGGCTGCGCCTTCATTATCACGGGCACAGGAAAATGCCAAACGAATCCTCCCTCCGGAACAGGCATCACCGGGAAAGGCAACCAAATTTCTTGCTATTTGGCAGAAGTCGTATTACAGAATCGGTGCCATTCAAAACACAGTCACCATGACCGGGGGGAGAGTCAACCGTGATTGTCAAAATGATAAGCAGCGTCATCGTGGGCATTGATGCCCATCCGGTGGACGTCGAGGTGGATACCTCGCCCGGCCTGCCGCAGTTCTCCACGGTGGGCCTGCCCGATACCGCGGTGAAGGAAAGCAAGGACCGCATACGCGCTGCCGTGAAGAACTCGGGATACAGCTTTCCGCGCCACCGGGTCACCGTCAATCTGGCACCCGCCGATATCAAGAAGGAAGGCACCGGGTTCGACCTTCCCATCGCCCTTGGCATCCTGGCGGCGGAAGGCGTTCTTGCGAAGGACCGCCCCTCCGATTACATGGTTATCGGCGAGCTTTCCCTGGACGGCACAATCAAGGAAGTGCAGGGGGCCCTATCCGCCGCGCTCCAGGCGAAAGGCATGGGGCTTTCCGGAATTATCCTTCCCGGCGAAAACGCGCCCGAGGCGGCCATGGTGGAAGGCATCGCCGTCATCCCCGCATACCATCTCCACGAGGCGGTGGAATTCCTGAACGGCACGCGGCAGATAGAACCGCTCAGGGTCGATGCCTCGGATCTCTTTTCCGGCACTGCATCCTATCCCTTCGATTTCAACGAAGTGAGCGGGCAGGAGCAGGCGAAGCGCGCCCTTGAAATCGCCGCGGCAGGCGGCCACAACGTCCTCATGTCGGGCCCGCCCGGTTCGGGGAAGACCATGCTGGCCCAGCGCCTCGTCTCCATTCTTCCCGATCTTTCTTTCGAAGAAGCAATCGAGACGACGAAGATTTTCTCCGTGGCGGGGCTCCTGGAGCGCACACAGGCGCTCCTTTCGACACGCCCCTTCCGCGCACCCCACCACTCCATCTCGGACGCGGGACTCGTCGGGGGAGGACAGATTCCGAAACCGGGGGAAGTCAGCCTTGCCCATCACGGCGTGCTGTTTCTCGATGAGCTCCCGGAATTCAGACGGAACGTCCTGGAGGTGCTCCGCCAACCCCTCGAGGACGGGCGGGTGACCATCGCCCGCTCGTCGCAGACCGTGACCTTTCCGGCGCAGTTTATGATGGTGGGCGCCATGAATCCCTGTCCCTGCGGCTACTTCACCGATCCCCGGAAGGCATGTTCCTGCACCCCGCGGCAGATCCGGCAGTACCGCTCCAGGATATCGGGCCCGCTCCTCGACCGCATCGATATTCACATCGACGTCCCCGCGGTGATGTACCGCCACCTCGCGGAGCGGTCCGGCGGCGACACATCGGACGTCATCAGGAAACGGGTGAATGCATGCCGGGCGATCCAGAAGGAGCGTTTCGCCGGAAGCGACACGCGCTGCAACGCCCGGATGACGTCGAAACAGATACGGCAGCACTGCGTCATCGATGAGGAATCGCGGCGTCTCATGGAGATGGCCGTGGAACGGCTCGGGCTCAGCGCCAGGGGATCGACAAAGGTGCTCAAGGTGGCACGCACCATCGCCGACCTCTCCGGTGAAGCAGAGATGCAATCCCATCATGTCTCCGAGGCAATCCAGTACAGAAGCCTTGATAGAAGATGCATTTAGTGTTAGCATCCATGCCCATCTTACGAACGGCACCATGGGGGAATTCAGAAATGAAAATCAAAATCACAAAGGCACGGCCGCACAAGAGGAAACCGAAGCCCACCGATGAGTCCACGCTCGGATTCGGACGGCTCTTCTGCGACCACTTCTTCATCGCCAGACACAACGATAAAAAGGGGTGGTACGAGTCGGCGATAGTGCCCTACGGCCCGCTGAAGCTCGATCCCGCCGCCGTATGCTTTCATTACGGCCAGGCGATTTTCGAGGGAATGAAGGCATACCGCGGCAAGGATAATTCCATCTATCTGTTCAGGCCCACGGAAAACATAAAGAGGATGAACGTATCCGCCGAGCGTCTCTGCATGCCCGCCATGGACCCGGACCTCTTCATGGAGGGGATGAAGAAACTCGTCCTCCTGGAGAAGGAATGGATACCCCGCGGGCACGGCACTTCCATGTATATCCGTCCCACCATGATAGGCATCGAAAATGCCCTGGGGGTGCACCCTTCCGCTGATTATCTGTTTTATATCATCGTGGGGCCCGTGGGCACGTATTACGCCACGGGATTCAGCCCCACAAGGATATTCGTCACGGAAGAATTCGTGAGGGCGGCACCGGGAGGTGTGGGGTACTGCAAGGCCGCGGGCAATTACGCGGCGAGCCTGCTCGCGAGCAAGAAGGCCATGGACATGGGATTCACCCAGGTGCTCTGGCTCGACGGGCGCGAGCGGAAATACGTCGAGGAAGTGGGAACGAGCAATATCTTCTTTCTCATCGGGAAGAATCTTGCCACACCCAATCTGTCAGGCACCATCCTTCCCGGCGTCACGCGGGACTCGGTGATTCAGCTTGCCCGGTCGTGGGGAACCACCGTCGAGGAGCGGCCCATTTCCATCGATGAAGTGACGGCGGGCATCAAGGACGGCACCATTACGGAGGTGTTCGCGTCGGGGACTGCTGCCATTGTGTCCCCCGTGGGTGAAATTTTCTATAAGGGAACGAACTTCGTCGTGAATGAACGGAAAATCGGCCCCGTCACGGAACGGCTGTATAATGAAATCCTCCAGATCCAGTATGGTGAAAAGAAAGACCCCTTCGGATGGAGAGTGAAGATCGCCGGCCCCTGAGGGGAAACGTTCGTCCTTGTGAGTACGTCAGTGTGATTACCTCTGATTCAATGCACGCACGGTGATTTTCATGCCCCGGATACTGCCTCACATCCCGGAGAGATGTCTCCGGGCGGTGTTTTTCTTCGCGGCGATTGCCGCCGGCCTTGCGATCTCCGGCAGCGCGGAGGCGGCACCACCCTCCCTCAGGGAAATCATCTCGCGAGTGGAAGCCACCTACAACAGGGCGGATGATTTCAGGGCTGACTTTGTCCAGGAATCAAAAATCGCCTCCATGGGGAAGACCATCCACGAGGAGGGAACCGTCTCTATCAAAAAACCCGCCAGAATGCTCTGGGAGTACAGAAAGCCCTCGGCGAAAAAACTTGTCATCAACGATGAAACGGCATGGCTCTATGTGCCCGAAGAGCACATGGTGTACGTGCAGGATGCACCGCAGATTCTGAAATCGAAAATGTCCATCCGGTTTCTCGCGGGCATGGGGAAACTGGAAGACGCGTTTGCGGTCGCCTTCACTGAAGAGCCGTCATCGGGAAGCGAAACATACCGCCTTACACTCACCCCGAAGGTCTATGAAGGGGGAATCAAGACCCTCACCGCCACGGTGGATGCCCGCACGTCTCACATCACGGCCTTCGATTTCACCGACATGTACGATAACACCACCAAGGTGAGCCTTTCAAACATACGGATAAACACGGGACTGCCCGAGAATCTTTTTCAGTTCACCCCTCCTCCCGGAACGGACATCTACCACGTTCAGTAATGTGGCGGGGGGCTGCCGGTTTTCAGTTCCAGTGAAAGGGCGCGTCGTCTCCGAAATCGGGGGCGATATGCCGCTCGTCCACGTCCTGTACGAACAGGTACTCGAACCCCCTGTCCATCGCCTCATTCACGACCCGTTCATATTCCTTGCGGGTCACCCTTCTCCCCGGCACCCGACCGGATGTGAGGGCGGGAACTGGTGTATACTGGGACATGATGCTCAGCGGCACGCTGAGGGGAAAATGCCTCTCGATGAGCGCGAGGACCTTCAGGCTGTTCTCCACGTGACCGGGCAGGACAAGGTGGCGAATGATGATTCCCCGCCGCGCGATTCCTCCTTCCACCTCGATGTCGTCTCCCACCTGCCGTATCATTTCGGCAATTGCCGTGGCCGCATGGGTCACATAATCTCTCACCCCTGAAAAAAAGTGGGCATTCTCATCATCGCCGTACTTGAAATCGGGAAGATAGATATCCACAGAGCCCTCCAGGAGCTTTACCACCTCGGGATTTTCATAACCGCCGCAGTTGTAGACAACCGGAAGGGCCATTCCCTGCATGCGCGCATGCACAACTGCCGCGGCAAGGAAGGGGACGTGAGGGGTCGCCGTGACGGCCTCGATGTTGTGGCATTGCTTCTCCTCGAGGACCATCATCTCTTTCGCGAGGGCTCCGGTACCAAGCGGCCTGCCGCCGGGGATATGACTTATCTGGTAATTCTGACAGAAGATGCATTTGAGATTGCATGAGGAGAAAAAGATGGTGCCCGCGCCGCCGGTTCCCGATATGACCGGTTCTTCGCCGTGATGCGGAAGGGCGGCGCTGACCATGGCCTCGCCGGCAAGGCCGCAGAAGCCCCGCTCGCCCGCTGTTCTGTCAACGCGGCATTTTCTCGGGCAGAGGACGCAGTCCCTCAGAAGACCGAAGAGGGTCCTCACCTTTTCCTGAACGGGTGTCGTTCCGCCGTGTGTGTCACGCCCGGGATTCATTGTCCAGTTTCTCGACGGCGTGGCGGATTCTGCCGCTCGATACCAGCTCCATGAACTGATCTCCCAGCGGCGCGGCGGCTTCGACCGCCATCCGCCAGTTTCTGATTCTCGCCTTCGGGTCTTCCATGTAGCTCACAAAATCTTCCCTGTCGGGGACTTTCCCGTCGGGAAGTTTCGCGATGAAATCTTCATTCGGGTAGATGAGGAGAAGATTGGAAAGACCACTGTCCGGCGGCATCCGGGACTTCAGTTTCCTGTCGAGCCATGTCGGTATGAGTCGTTCCTGGTGATGGAAAAGGAGGGTGATATGATTTTCCTTCGCCGCGTATACCTGGTTCAGGTGATAGTCGACGAGACCCCCGTCACGGTACACGCCCACAGGGGCGCCGAAAACATCCCATACCCCTGCCATGAAAAGCGGCACCGACGACGACGCGAGGAGGGCATACTTGAAATTCGCCTCGTTGAGCAGGACCGTTTTCCCGCTGAACGCCCCGTTCAGGCAGAAGAGCGGCGGCCGTGGACCGTTGTAGAAGACGACCCGCTCAAAAAAGCGGTCGAGCATGGTGCGGTCCATGGCATTGCAGACAAAGGCGAGACCAAGACCCAGCGACTGGAGCCAGGTGGTTTCCGAAGCGGCGAGATGCTTCGCCCGCGCCGCGGTGACGGCGATGCGGTACTTTTTATTCTTCAGGGCGAACGGAAGGGCATCGTTTTCGATGTAGCTGTTGATTACCTTGAATACGGCGTCCTGTATCGAATCGGGATCGTCGCGCCGGTCGAAGGTCATTGAGATATAGGACTCCATGAGCGCCCGGTAACTTTTTTCGTATTCCGGCTGTATCCACGCGGCAAAGCGGAGCGCACCCGCCGATGAACCGGTGAGGAGCACCGGCGACTGTGCGCCAAGAATTCCTTCTTTCATGAGGGTTAAATCGAATCCCGTGGCGATGAGCCATCGGGGACCGACCGCGGGCGCTACATAGGTGGTGACCTGATCGAAACTGAACCCGCCGTCGCGTATTATTTCATAAATCGCGCTTCCCGCTTTCACGCGAATGTCGTTCATTGCCGTTCCTGTTGCCTGACATGAGGCGGCATGAGTCCCGCCTTCTTGACAGGGCACTTCATATACTATAAAGTTT
>JAPLJO010000013.1 GCA_026388515.1 Deltaproteobacteria bacterium
AGCCATTCGGGACTTTTCTTGCCGCTTATGGTGTAGAACCTGAGGTCCTCGGGATAGCCGTCCATATGAAGCAGCCTGGTGTCGATATACGGCGGATTGACGGTGCACACGGTGACGCCGGTGCCCCGGAGTTCCGCCCTAACTGCCTGGGAGAGACTCTGGAGACCCGCTTTCGTGGTGCCATAGACGGCCTGGAACGGGGTGGGCTGAAGACCGGAGACGCTCGACGTATTGCAGACCATACCCTCGCCCTTTTTCACCATGTCCGGAAGAAAGAGGTGCATCAATTTCAGGGGAACTGCGAGATTGAGCTGGAAGGTCATGTGCTGGCGCTCCCAGGGCTTCTCCCAGAATCTGCCGTACGCCACGGTCCCCGCGTTATTGACGAGGACATCGATGACACCGGCTTTCTCCTTTACGTCGCAAAAGAGCCGCTCGGGGCCGCCGCTTTCGAGAAGGTCGACGGGGACTGTCCAGGTAGTGATGCCGTAGCGCGATGAAAGTTCCCGTGCCCATTTTTCGAGGATGTCTTTTTCCTCCGGGAGGGAGCCCAGGGCGAGGTGGGCGCCGCGTTTCGCAAACTCATGTGAAAGGGCCTTCCCGATGCCGGAAGATGCACCCGTGATAAGCACCTTTTTCCCTTTGAAGTGCATTTTCTTCACCGCGATCCCCCTTATTTTTTGTGATGACGGCGCCTGATGGAACGGTGCCTCACGTTGTCATAGTGCAGAAAAAAAGACAAGTCAAAATATCGTAGCATAAGAGGCTGTTACATGATCCGGGTGATATCGCCGCGGGAACGGAATGATGGTTGAATGACTTTCCCCCTATTCTCCCGTCGGTGCTTCGGGGAAGGTCGGCGGGACGGCGAAGCGCCGTTCCTCGATTATCCGCATGGATTTCCACGCACCTTTTCTGAACCTGATAAAAAAAGCGATGCCGAGAAGTATGATGTAGGCAGTTGCAAAAATCCACGCGCCGTAAAGGCCCATGGAACAGTATTCAATTGCGATGTAGCTCGGGATAATCATGACGACGACGGCGAGGGCCACCTGGAGGACCATGACGAAAAAGGTATCCCCGGCCCCCTTGATGGCGGACGCGAAGACGATATTCATCGTATCGAAGAGGGAATAGAGGGCCACGAACCGGAGAAGCACGACGGTGTCGTGACGTATCGGCGCGAATGCCGTGGGGTCCGATTGTGAGGCGAAAGGCTCTATGAATATTCCCGGTGTGGCGACGTAGAAGAACGCGATGGCGAACATGTAAAGGCACGTGAGGTGAAACGCGGAGCAGGTGGTGTATTCCGCGAGCGCCGGCCGGTTCTCACCCATGTGCTGCCCCACCAGTACGGAGACGGCGATGCCCGTTCCCATCATGGGCATGAAGGCAAGCGTATTGATATTGAAGGCGATATTCGTGGCGGCAAGTGCGGTGGTTCCCAGTCTTCCTATGAGTATGACAAAGGCGGTGAAACCGGCGATATCGATGAAAAACTGGATTCCGCTGGGTACACCGTACCTCACGAGCCGGGAAAAGAGCTCTCGCTCGAACCGCCATCCCGAAATCGTGTGGTAGGTGCGGGCATGGGCGCTCCTTCCCACGAAGAGCAGTGAGGCGATGAGGCCGGTCACGAAGGCAATCACCATCGCGATGCCCGCGCCCGCAATACCCATCTCGGGAAACCCCAGGTGTCCGAAAATGAGAATCCAGTCGAGGACGAGGTGTACCGCCGTGGTGAAAATGTTTATCCACATGACAGGTTTCGTGTGTCCCAGCCCTGCGAGAAACGCCGCGAGCGCCGAGGAGGCGATGACGGGTCCCGCCCCCCAGCACATGATTTCAAAGTAGATGCGTTCCTGCTCCATGAGCGCAGGGGCGTGTCCTATGGCGCGGAATATGTCGTTGCTTAAGGGAATGAGCATAATCTGAAATATGCCCCCGATGAGCGCCACGTACATGCCCTGCCAGAGCGAGGGGCCGCATCGCGAGTATTGGCCCGCGCCGTAATACTGCGCCACAAAGGTTCCCACGTAGCTCGCGGTGCCCATAAAGAGACAGGTGACGGTGAAACTCAGGAGTCCTGCGGGGACGGCGGCGGCGATTGCCTCCGGCGAGTACCAGGCGAGAAACATACGGTCCACGAAATGCTGGATGGACCAGGTCCCGGTGCTGATGATGAGGGGAAAAGCAATACGCAGGACCTCACTGTACCCGCCCGGGGCGTGCCATCGCGCACGCAGGCCCCGCGCCGGGGGAACCGTGTCGGTTATCAGGGTATTCATGGCCGGCCATACTACATGATTGTCCCGGTCTGTGCCACAGTGTTTTCATACAATGCCGTCTACCGCACCCCCCGCCGCGGATATCATTTTTCATCGGACAATCAACCATAAAATGTGGTATGAAACGGGGTACGCACAGGCGCTGAAAATAAACCTTCTTGCCACGTCAAGGGAGGGGATCGGGATGAAAAGAAATGAATGGATAGGGAGGGCACTTCGTATACTGGCCTGGGGATTTCTCATCATATGGTCCGCGGTACTGATCGCGGGCTGCGGCGATGACGATGACGACCATCACGGGCCGAGGGTAAAAGTCACCATTGCCAGTCCCTCCGACGAAGGCAATTATGTCCATGGCACTGCCGTTACCTTTGAAGGAACGGCGGAGGACCGCCTGGGTAATGCCCTCACGGGGGATGCACTGGTCTGGACGTCATCAATTGACGGGGAGATAGGCAAGGGCGAATCGACGGAGTTCGACGGGCTCGCTATGGGCCGGCATGAAATCATGCTGACCGCGACGGATTCCCAGGGAAAGGTCGGGGTGGATGCAATCAGCATAAAGGTAAGAAAAGCCTACCCGGACAGTGTGGTGAGAACGATCTGGATGAAACCGGGGGCGCTTTCACTGGCCGCCGCGCCCGATGGTGAAAGCGTATATGCGACGAGTTATGAATCCGACCTGGTGTGCGTCGTCAGTGTGGCAAAAAACAAATACACCAAGACCATTCCCGTGGGCCGCGCTCCTTACGGGATTGCAGTGTCGCCGGACGGCAGGTCCGCCTATGTCGCCAACATGTATGATGATACATTGTCGATAATAAGCCTGGTATCATATGAGGTGACCGGTACCATTCCCGTGGGAGATGGTCCCTTTGGTGTGGCGGTGACCGCCGATGGTAAGTATGTCTGCGTTTCCAATGCCGATGATAATACGGTTTCCGTAGTCAGCACGCTGACGAAAATGGTGGCCGGCACCATACCCGTAGGTGCATGGCCCCACGGTCTTGCGCTGAAGCCCGGCGGCGGGAGCTATATGTACGTGGCGAACGCCTGGGGAAACAGCATTACGGTAGTTAGCCTGAGCACGAATGCGGTCGTTGAAACCATATCGCTTCCCTGGTGTCCTTTCTACATCGTGCCGACGCCCGACGGGAGCCGCCTCTATGTGTCGAATCATAATTATGACAAAGTCTCGGTGATAGAAACGGTGGGGTACACGGTGGTTGCGGATATACCCGTGGGAGCTGAGCCGTATTGTCTCGCCATGACATCCGACGGCGGGTATGTCTATGTCACGAGCCAGGGAAATGATTCGGTGTCGGTGATACAAACGTCGGACAACACGGTTGTTGATGTCATTCCCGTCGGGGAAGATCCCTACGGTATCGCCATCACCCCCGATGACAGCAGGGTCTACGTGGCAAACTCGCACGGAGGAGCCGAAACCATCACCGTGATCGGCTATCCTGAGTAAGCGCCGCCGCGCGCGCCTCTCACTTTCCGCAACTCCCGTCCGCGAAGCGATAACGGCAGCACGCCCGGCGCGACAGCGGAAGGCTTGATGCTCTTATAATCCTGAAAAACACCGGGTCATTCTTCAATCATGCGAGACAACCCGCGCCGTGAGGCCGTCCTCATATTGAACGACGTGGATGAAAAGAATTCCTACGCCGGGCCGCTGCTGGATTCCCGCCTTTCATCCTCGAGGTTCGAGACGGAGGAGGATGCGAGGCTTCTCACGTACCTCGTCTACGGCACCCTGCGCATGCGGAACCGTCTTGACCGGGTCATCGCTCATGTCTATGACGGCGATTTCGGCGCCATGGAGACTGGCATCAGAAACATCCTGCGCGCGGCCCTCTATCAGGTCATGTTCACCGGGAAAATCCCGACTTATGCCGCGGTTGACGAGGCGGTCCGGATGACGAAGGATATGCATCCCGGCCGTGCCAACCTCGTGAATGCCGTCCTGAGAAACGCCATCCGGAAACTGGATGAAATCCCGTGGCCCGGGCCAGACGGTGACCCGGTGGAATATATCTCCGTCATCCATTCACACCCCGCGTGGATGATATCGATGTGGCTATCCGAGCTCGGGCTTGAAGACACCCTCGCCCTTGCGGAAGCCGGGAACGAAATCCCCCCTCTCACCTTCAGGGTGAACCGTCTGAAGACGGACCGGGAGAGCGTTATCGCAGCGTGTGCCGCGGAAGGACACGAGGCGAAGCCGACGCGTAGCGCCCCCGACGGAACAATATACCTCACACACCCCGGGCCGGTGCGGGAGATGGCCCTCTTCAGGCGGGGAGAGGTGCTGGTGCAGGACGAAGCATCGCAGCTGATTGCGCATCTGGTCGATCCGAAGCGGGGTGATACGATTCTCGATCTCTGCGCGGGGGCGGGTGTGAAGACGACTCATGTGGCCGCCCTCATGGAAAATGCGGGGAGAATCGTCGCCGTCGACATAAAAAAGTCGAAGCTCCAGGAGCTTCACGAATGCGCCCGCATCCTCGGCGCCGATATCATAGAGACACGTCTCCATGACGCCACGGCTGATCTTGGAGCGGATTTCCACGGGGCTTTCGACAGGATACTTGTCGATGTCCCCTGTTCCGGTCTCGGGACGCTGAGAAGAAATCCCGAAATCAGGTGGCGCCTCGCACCCGGTGACATCGATGCCCTGGCGGTGCTTCAGAAAACGATACTCGCCCGGGCATCGCGGTATCTGAAAAGGGGCGGGAGTATGGTATATAGCACCTGCACCATCTCGGCGAGGGAGAACGAAGAGGTCGTGAGGGAGTTTCTTCTGCGCCACAAGTCATTTCGCCTTGTTGCTCCTCCCTCTTCGATAGAGAACACACTCGTGGACAGGGAAGGATATTTCAGAAGTTTCCCCCACCGCCACGGAATGGACGGTTTTTTCGGTGCGGTGCTGAGGAAGGAGGGTGAGTGAAATGGGAGCAAAGCCGACACGTGAGGAGGCACTCACGCTTCTCCACGACTACAACGGGAGTGACAGTCTCAGGAAACACGCCTATGCCGTCGAGGCGGTCATGCGCCACATTGCGCAGAAACGCGGCGAGGACGAGGATATGTGGGGCGTCGTGGGGCTCGTGCATGACCTTGATTACGAAAAATATCCCCAGTTCCACTGCACGAAGACGAGGGAAATACTCACCGAACGGGGATGGCCGGAGGACTACATACGCGCCGTCGTCTCTCACGGCTGGGGGCTGTGTTCCGATGTGGAGCCGGAGACACCGCTTGAAAAAACACTCTATGCCATTGACGAATTGACGGGACTTGTCACGGCATGCGCCCTGGTGCGGCCTTCGAAGAGCGTCCTCGACATGAACGTCCAGTCGGTGAAGAAAAAATGGAAATCACCGGCATTTGCCGCCGGCGTGAACCGCGCCGTCGTCGAAAAGGGCGCCGCTATGCTCGGTATGGGGCTGGATGAACTGATCGGCGACACCATCGAAGGGATGCGTAACATAGCGGAAGAAATCGGCTTGAAGGGAAATTGACTTTCTCATGAAAAAAGGGTATCTGGACCCGTTCTTAATTATAGCGAAACGATGGTGACGCGATGTTCCTGAGACAGATACAGGTGGGATTTCTGGCGGTGCTCGCCTATATTGTGGGCGACAAAAAGTCCGGCGAGGCACTGGTGATCGACCCGGCGGGCGACACGGACGAGATTATCCGGGAGGCCGGTGCGAACGGTCTCACCCTCAAATACATCGTCAATACCCACGGCCATGTCGATCATATTTCGGGCAACGCCGAGATGAAAAAGAAAACGGGTGCCCGGATAGTGGTGCATGAAGACGACGCGGATATGCTGGTGGCGACACCGTCCATGATACTTACGATGTTCCGCGCGAAGGCATCTCCCCCGGCGGATATCACCGTGAAGGACGGTGAGGTCATCACCGTGGGAGAGGTATCTCTCAAGGTTATTCACACTCCCGGGCATACGCCGGGCGGCATGTCGCTCTATACCCCCGGGTATGTGTTTACCGGGGATACCCTCTTCGTGGAAAGCGTGGGGAGGACCGATCTGCCGGGTGCATCATGGAATACCATGTATCACTCGATTATGACGCGGTTACTCTCACTTCCCGATGATACGGTGGTACTGCCCGGTCACAACTACGGGAGACGGCCTTCATCCACAATCGGGGAGGAAAAAAAGTACAATCCATTCTTGCGCGGCAATGGGAGTTGACAATGGGCAGTGAGGGATTACGGGAGACTGATTTTGAAGGGTTGAGACTCATCAACCGCGGTAAGGTGAGGGACATATACGAAACCGGCGAGCACCTGCTCATTGTTGCCACCGACAGGATTTCCGCCTTCGACGTGGTTATGCCCGACCCGATACCGGGGAAGGGAAGAGTGCTCAGCACGATGTCCGCGTTCTGGTTCAGGAAGACCGAAGACATCATCGCGAATCACCTTGTCGAGACCGGCGTGGATTCCTATCCCCCGGAATTTCACCCTTACCGCGACACACTGCGCGGCAGGAGCATGATCGTCCGGAAAACGCAGCCGCTCCCCGTGGAATGCGTGGTACGGGGGTATCTGAGCGGCTCCGGGTGGAAGGATTACCGCGAGGGAAGGCCCGTCTCGGGCATCACGCTCCCGCCGGGACTGAAGGAGTCATCACGGCTTGGCGACCCCATTTTCACTCCCACGACAAAGGCCGAACGGGGCGCCCACGATCTGCCCATGACAAAGACAGAGATGGAGGCGCTGATCGGGAAGGAACTGACGCAGCGCATCATCGATATAAGCATCCGGCTGTACCTGCGGGGGTATGAAATCGCGGAGCGCGCCGGTATCATCATTGCCGATACCAAGATGGAATTCGGCCTCGCCGGAAGTGAACTGGTGCTGATTGATGAGCTTCTCACGCCTGATTCATCGCGGTTCTGGCCGAAAGACGAGTACGGGGAAGGAAGGTCGCAGAACAGTTTTGACAAGCAGTTTGTAAGGGATTACCTGATTTCCATCGGCTGGGACCAGAAACCCCCGGCTCCCCCGCTTCCCGGACACATTATACAAAAGACGGCGGAGAAGTATGAAGAGGCGCTCCATCGCCTCGTGAAATAGAGAATAACAGCCACCCTCATACTGATTTCTAAGGCACATGAATAAAGACTATTACAAGGTTCTCGGCGTCGGACGCGATACGCCGCCCGATGAGATAAAAAAGGCCTTCAGGAAGCTGGCACTCAAGCATCATCCCGACCGGAATCCCGGCGACCGGGAGGCTGAGGAGCGGTTCAAGGAGGCGGCCGAGGCATACGAAGTCCTCAGCGACCCGGAAAAGAAGGGCATTTACGACCGGTATGGTCACGAGGGGCTCCGCGGCACGGGGTTCCAGGGTTTCTCCGGCTTCGAGGATATCTTCACCAATTTCGGCGACATATTCGAGGACGTGTTCGGATTCGGCCCCCGGAGGGGACGCTCGCGCACCGCGGCGCGCCAGGGGTCCGACCTGCGCTACGACCTTGTCATTTCCTTTGAGGATGCCGTCTTCGGGACGAATACCGAGGTCGAACTGGAACGCCTCGAAGGGTGCAGGGAGTGCGGGGGGAGCGGCGCCACCCAGGGAACCGCCCCGATCGCGTGTCCCACCTGCCGCGGGCACGGCCAGGTGACGCGGTCGAGCGGATTTTTCACCATCAGTTCCACCTGTCCCACCTGCCGCGGGACCGGCAGGGTGATTGAAAATCCCTGCACACACTGCCGGGGAGCGGGCAAATCCCCGGTGAAGAAACGGCTCCAGCTGAAAATACCTCCCGGCGTAGAGACCAATTCCCGCCTGAGGCTCCGCGGCGAAGGTGAAGACGGCGAATTCGGCGGACCCCGCGGCGACCTCTATGTGTTCATTCAGGTCGAACCCCACAAATTCTTCGAGCGGGCCGGGAATGATGTCATCTGCACAATTTCCGTCACCATGACGCAGGCGGCCCTCGGCTCGAATGTCGAAGTGCCGACGCTGGAAGGTACGGAGCGCCTGAAGATACCCAGGGGAACGCAGCATGGGAAGATTTTCAGGCTGAAGGGGAAGGGTATTCCTCATCTGAGGGGATTCGGCCGGGGCGACCAGATTATTCAGACCATTATCCAGATTCCCACAGATCTCAGCAGGAAAGAAGAAAAACTCCTCCAGGAATTTGCAAAACTGCGCGGCGAGAGTAAATAAGGCAGGGATTCAGGCAGTGACCGCTCTTCGCATATACGCAGTTGCCGATATTCACGGCCATGAGAGCCGCCTTTCGCGCATCAGGTCGGTGATTGCCGCGGAGCGCCCCGATGTGCTTGTCGCCGCGGGCGATATTACCAGTTACACGGGAGCGGACCGTATCATTGCCCTTCTCAACGATATGCCGGTGCCGGTGCTTGCGGTGCGCGGAAATACCGATCTTGCCCGCGTGGAAGATTTATTCGCGCGGCATCCCAATATTTCGCCGCTCAATCTCACCGGCATTTCCGTGAACGGAGTGCCTTTCGCGGGTCTCAGCGGAACGATTCCCGTTCCCTTCCGGTCACGCATCGGCATCATGGAAGCGAAAAAACTTGCAGGCCTTGCCTCTCTGGTGACGCCCGGAACCGTCGTCGTGGTTCACACGCCGCCCCGGGGCATCCTTGACGAGGCCTTCGGCAGGTTCCATGCCGGTTCGAAAGGGCTCGCAAAGATGGTAAAGGTCGCGCGGCCGCTTGCGGTCATCTGCGGCCATATCCATGAATGTCCCGGCGTGGGCCGTCTCGGCGACTCCCTCGTGGTGAACTGCAATATGGGCGGGGGCAAAGGAGGCGCCCTCATTGACATCGAAGACGGCTGCAGGGTCACCGTCCGCATGCTTTCGAACTTTCCATCTTGACAGCGGGCGGTCTCTTCCCTATACTCGCCTCGCTCAAAAAGGCGGTGAGGCACGGTCGAAAGCAGCCGTCCGGGCGCGCGTTGCCAAGGCGTATATCCATAGCAACCTTTCGTGATTTACGCATCGTACTCTCTATTCTTAAGTTTTTTCCATGCAGGGCGTGGTTTCGCACAAAGTGAATTCCAGCAGGAGGGGTGAGTCGAAATGCCGGTACGGACGGATATAAAAAAGGTGATGATAATCGGGTCCGGCCCGCCGACGCGACGTATATCGAACCTCTGAACGTGCAGTCCCTGAAAGAAATCATAGAAAAAGAACGTCCCGATGCGATTCTTCCCAATCTCGGCGGGCAGTCGGGTCTCAATCTGACGTCCGAGCTCAACAAATGCGGCGTCCTCGCTCAGTTCGGCGTGAAAATCATCGGGGTGAATGTGGATGCCATAGAGCGGGGCGAAGACCGCATTGCCTTCAAAGAGACCATGGCGCACCTCGGCATCGAGATGCCGAAAAGCAAGCCGTCATATTCCGTTCCCGACGCCCTGGCCATTGCCGAGGAACTCGGCTATCCCGTGGTGGTGCGCCCGGCGTACACACTGGGAGGCACCGGCGGCGGCCTGGTATACAACAAGGAGGAACTGGAAGTCGTGGCGAGCCGCGGCATCGCCGCGAGTATGATAGGCCAGATTCTTGTCGAAGAGTCCGTCATGGGCTGGGAAGAGCTTGAGCTCGAGGTGGTCAGGGATGCGAAGAACCGGATGATTACCGTCTGCTTCATCGAGAACGTGGACCCCATGGGAGTCCATACCGGCGACTCGTTCTGTGTGGCGCCCATGCTGACCATTGCCCCCGCACTCCAGAAGCGTCTCCAGGAATATTCCTATAAAATCGTGGAGGCCATCGAGATTATCGGCGGCACCAATATCCAGTTCGCCCACGACCCCGAGACGGGCCGGGTGGTGGTGATAGAAATCAACCCCCGGACGTCGCGCTCTTCAGCGCTGGCATCGAAGGCGACGGGATTCCCTATTGCGCTGGTCTCGTCAATGCTGGCTGCCGGAAAGACACTCGACGAGATTCCCTACTGGCGGGAAGGCACCCTGGACAAATATACGCCCTCGGGCGACTACGTGGTGGTGAAGTTCGCGCGCTGGGCCTTCGAGAAATTCGTGGGGGCACAGGATCTCCTCGGCACCCAGATGCGTGCCGTGGGCGAGGTGATGAGCATCGGGAAGAACTACAAGGAAGCCCTCCAGAAATCCATACGCTCCCTCGAAATCAACCGCTTCGGGCTGGGATTTGCAAGGGACTTCCACGAGCGTCCGCTTGACGAACTCATGGGCATGCTCACCCGCCCCACCAGCGAACGCCAGTTCATCATGTACGAGGCGCTCAGAAAGGGCGCCTCAGTGGAGGAGCTGTACCGGAGGACGAGGATAAAGCCCTGGTTCATCGAGCAGATGAAGGAACTGGTGGCGCGTGAAGAGGAGGTTCTTGCGTACCGGGGCCGCGCGCTTCCCGATGACCTTCTCGTCAAGGCGAAGAAAGACGGGTTCTCGGACCGGTATCTCGCACAGCTTCTCGGCATCACTGAAAAGGAAGTCCGGGAGGGCAGGATCTCGAAGGGAATCATCCAGGCGTACGAAGCGGTCCCGGTGAGCGGCGTGGAGAACGCGGCCTACTATTACTCGACATACAACGCGCCCGATACAGTGCCCACCTCGACGCGGAGAAAGATTATCGTCCTCGGCGGAGGGCCGAACAGGATCGGCCAGGGCATCGAATTCGACTACTGCTGCGTCCATGCCGCCTTTGCGCTCCGCGAAGAGGGCTTTGAGTCCATCATGATCAACTGCAATCCTGAGACGGTCTCCACCGACTACGATACCTCCGACCGCCTCTACTTTGAACCGCTCACGGTGGAGGACGTGCTCTCAATCTACGCGAAGGAGAAGCCCGAGGGCATGATTGTCCAGTTCGGCGGACGGACGCCGCTCAATCTTGCCGATGAGCTTGCCGCCGCGGGGGTGCGCATCATCGGCACCTCTCCCGAGATGATTGATCTCGCGGAGGACCGCGACCGCTTCAGAAAGGTCATGGCGAAGCTCGGCATACCCCAGCCTGTCTCAGGTATGGCGAGCACCATCCAGGAGGCGCTCGAGATCGCGCGGACCATAGGGTACCCGCTGATGGTCCGGCCTTCGTACGTGCTGGGGGGGCGCGGGATGGAGGTGGTCCATGATGAAACGATGCTCAGGCATTATCTGGCGGCGGCGGTCGAGGTGACGCCCGAGCGCCCGATTCTCATCGATAAATTTCTCGAAAACGCCATCGAGGTCGAGGCGGATGCAATCTCAGACGGGACGGAGTGCTTTGTGCCGGCCATCATGGAGCATATCGAGCTTGCGGGCGTCCATTCGGGGGATTCGGCGTGCGTGATTCCCCCCATCAGTCTCTCTACGCGCCATACCGATATGATACTGGAGTACAATAAAAAGATTGCGCGGGAGCTCAACGTGGTGGGCCTCATGAATATCCAGTACGCCATTATGAACGATGTGGTGTACGTCCTGGAGGCGAATCCCCGCGCCTCCCGCACGGTGCCCCTGGTCTCCAAGGTGTGTGCCATATCCATGGCACGGATTGCCACACAGCTCATGCTGGGTAAAAAGCTCGCACAGCTTCATATAAAGACCGGCAGGGTTCCCCACTTCGGCGTCAAGGAGGCGGTCTTTCCCTTCAATATGTTCCCCGAGGTGGACCCCATCCTCGGGCCCGAGATGCGTTCCACCGGCGAGGTCCTGGGACTGGCCGATTCATTCGGGCTGGCCTTTTACAAGGCTCAGGAGGCGGCGCAGCAGATTTTCCCGTTGGAGGGCACCGTGCTGATCACGGTCTACGAGGACGACAAGAACGCCATCGTGAACGTTGCCCGTGAGTTCGAGCGGATGGGATTCCGCATAAAGGCGACGGAGGGCACATGCCGCTTTCTTCTATCGCATGGCATTCAGGCGGAATCCATACGCAAGATGCACGAGGGGCGCCCCAATATCGTCGATGGCATCATGAACAAGGAAATTCATCTCGTGATCAATACGCCGAGCGGCAGGATGAGCCAGTACGATGACTCATATATCCGCAAGGCGGCGATTAAATATAAGGTGCCGTATATCACCACGGCGGCGGCGGCCGTTGCTGCCGTGAAGGGTATTATTGCCGTCCGCAGCGGCCACGGGCGGGTGAAATCGCTCCAGGAGTATCACCGCGATTTACGCATGCAGGGGACATAAATGGAATCAGCGAGAGAAAAATGCGGCATCTTCGGTATCTATTCGAAGCGGGAGTGCGGCTACGATATTTACCAGGGCATTGATTTCCTGCAGCATCGCGGGCAGGAGTACTGCGGAATTTCGACGTATGACCATAACGTCGTGAGGGAGGCGCAGATTGATATTTTCAAGCCTGATGATCGTGAAGAAGACACCTCCCTGGGGGAGGCCATCAACCATGTCACGCACCACGGCAAAGTGATAGAGACCTTTACCGGCGATGAGTTGCGGCGGCTCACCGGACGCTGGGGGATCGGGCACGTGAGCCTCTGGGAGCGGCAGCCCATGAAGTGGCGCTCGCAGCTGGGTGAAATCGCCGTCGCGTTCAGCGGGAACGTGATTAATTCCGCGGAACTCATGAAAGAGATGATGGATCGGGGGAAAAGCTTCTACAAAAGTTACGATATCGAAATTATCTCGAACATCATCATTGAAAGCCCCGACATCGTGAGCGGTATTAAGGCCCTGGCGAGGAAGGTAAAGGGCGCCTACTCGCTGGTGGTGCTCACGAGGGAAGGTGTGTACGCCGCACGCGACATATACGGATTCCGGCCGCTCATACTCGGAGGCGATGCCGAGCGAACGGTGGTGGCCTCGGAATCCCGGGCGATTCAGAACCTCGGTATGGAGATTCACCGTGATGTCCGCCCCGGAGAGGTGGTTCTCATCAATGAAAACGGGCACCGGACGGTCGCCCGGATAGATTCCCCGAGAAGCGCCCACTGCGCATTCGAGTGGGCCTACACGGCAAGCATGGACTCGATCATAGACGGCGTGTATGTCCAGCAGGCGCGTAACAACCTCGGGGCGCGGCTTGCCCAGAGGGATATCGATGAGGGAGGACTCAAGGCGGATATCGTGGCGCCGGTGCCTCTCTCGGGCATCGGCCATGCCCTAGGCTATCACATGCGGTCGGGCATCAATTACCAGGAAGTGTACCTCTATCACCGGTACGCGGACCGGAGCTACACCCAGAGCACCCAGCAGGCGCGCGAGCGGATGGCGAAACGAAAACTCTCGGTGCTTCCCTATGCGATAAAGGACAAGAGAATCGTGATATGCGACGATTCCATCGTCCGGGGAACCCAGATCATGCACAAGGTGCGGGAGCTCCGGAATGCGGGTGCGAAGGAAGTGCACGTGAGAGTTGCCTGCCCCCCGCTCATGTATCCCTGTGATTTCGGGGTTTCTACGCGTTCCTACGAAGAGCTGATAGCGAGAAATTTCATGCCCGCGGGCGACATTCTCACGATGGCGCAACTCCGTGAGGTGGAGGCATGGGTGGCGAAAAAAATCGGTGCCGATTCGGTGAAGTACAATTACCTTGACGATTTCGTCGAGGCGCTGCTCCTTCCGAAGGGGAGTCTCTGCCTCAGGTGCTTCGACGGTGTGATGCCCTGCGGCGTGCAGTAAAAGGATTTTTCTCAGTCGAGCGCCAGCGCCGTCATGAGGTCCGGATCCACGTACTGATCGTCAATCCTGATTCCCCAGTGAAGATGGGGCCCCGTTGACCTCCCCGTGGATCCCACGCGTCCTATCACGGCGCCTTTCAGGACGGAAGTTCCCTCCCTCACCTTTAAATCCGACATGTGACAGTACAGGGAAAAGAGACGGTTGCCGTGGTGCAGTATCACGGTTTTCCCCGTGTAGTAGAGGTTGCGGGCAAGCACCACGGTGCCCGCATTCGATGCTTTGACGGGCGTCCCGTGCGAGGCGGCAAGGTCCATCCCGCGGTGGCGCGAGGTGTGCGGGTTCGCCCCGGTATACACCCTCCAGTCGCCGAACTTTCCCGTGATTCTTCCGGTGAGCGGCGCTTCGAACCGCCCGCTGCCCTGCCATGCCGGTGTGAACTCACTGTATATTCTGCGCAGGAGTTCCTGTTCCTTCTTGATGTGCTCCTGTACCTCCGGCGGAGGCGTCACATACTTCTGCTTTACCCTGAATCGTTCCTTGCGGAATTTCTTTTCAATGACGGAAATCTCTCCCGCGAGCGATATGCCGCCGCGTTCCGGATATTCGATATCGATTACCACGGGATAGATTCCCGGCTTCATCTCGCACCCGATGCCGACAAGCGAAAAGAAGCAGGCACCCCCCGGTGCGGGAACGAAATCGCCGGTGCGTCCGTTGAAACTGATGTGCGCTCGGGTCAAAGGGGGCGATTTCAGGGTGAGCTTGACGGCATCACCCTGGCTGAATGGATGGTCTTCCGCACTCACGACCACGGGGCCTTCCGGCGTGTCGGCGGTGAGGAGAAGTGCCTGTGCGGCGAAGGGAATGAGGATGAGAAACAAAATAACGATGCAGCCTGCCGGGATACGCAACACGGGGAATGTCTTGCGGCGGCGGAAAAGGGCAAGCTTCATTATCTGGGTGGGAGAGGCCGTTCTTTCGTAATGCACATGCATCCCATCACAACAAAAGGGTAGACAATTCGTATAACATTATTTAGTATCGCGCAACGACTATTGACGGCCCCTGAAAAGGTCCGTATAGTGGTGGCACTTCGTGTTCCGTGGCTGCGGAGAGTTACCGCCGCAGTCCCTGCGGGATGCGGAATCATTCAAGAGACTCAACACTGCAAGGAGGGAGTGGTTCGATGAATACTATAAAGGTTATGGTCCTCACCATCTGCATCATGTGCTGTACCGGTTGCGCGCCTCTTCTCGTCGGCGGCGTGGCCGCCACCGCGGGAACGGGAACATATATCTACATCGAGGGCGAACTGAAAAGGGACTATCACTTCCAGCATGATGAGGTATGGAATGCCTGCGAGAAGGTGTTTGCCCAGTTGAATGCAACGAACGTGGTGCGTGAAAAGGACGTGGGGAAGGGGAAAATGAGCGCGGTTATCGAAGGTGAAAATGTATGGATAACGTCAAGGTCCCGCGCCGGCGCCCTGACTTCTCTGGGCATACGTGTCGGGTACCTGGGGGACCGGCTTGCATCCCAGCGGCTCCACGACATGGTGGCTGAAAATCTGGCGAAATAGTGTCGCCGGCAATAGAGAGTTTCTCCGGCCTCTTTTAATTTGCTCGGGGAGATTTTTTGAGCGGGGTGACTGATGACGAAATTTCTGAAAAGCCTGAAGTGGAAGGTGATACTTGCCGGCATCCTCGCAATCGTGCTGGTGACGCTCTACAGCTACTTTATCTCCGATACAATCGTTACAAAGATCACCGATGCCCAGATGGCCAAGGTGGACGGCAGGTTTATGATTGCCACCGGAGACCGGCCGCTGGTGAACCACGATGCCGCGTACAGGTTCAAGTTCAACTCCGGCACGGTTCAGAACGATGCAATAAGGCTGAAGGGAAAGACGGTCAGGATCAAAAAGTACGGATGGCGCATCCCTTTATTCTCGATGTACGAGAATGTCGTAAAGATTGAAGAAGAGAAGTAGAGACGCAGAGGCCCCACAATCCGGTGAGCTTACAGGCATCGTAAGCATTTCCAGTTATAATGAATGGCTGTAATACGGGAACAGCCTTGCGCCATGTGGAGTGGTACTTCTAAAAAACCATTGTGGTCTGCGTAGCTTGAGTCACTCATATAAATCCCTATTGATTCACGCGTAATTTATCGAGGCGCGCCTGGCTGCGGATGTTGGTGGCGCGCGCTGCCAGCTGAATGGCCTGGCCGGGGACTGGTGCGATGAAGGCGTCGGGGTTCAGATTGCGTTCCTTCAATGTCGATGCCAGTTCATTCACGGCATCGTCGAATCCGTCAACTCCAAGCTGAAATACCCGGAAATGAGCGGCGATACTGACCTCGGCACCCAGATCCATGTGTGCGGCGATGGCCTCAGCCGGTCCCATGTGGACGCTGGGGTAATACGCCAGAGGTGGTTCTTTCGATTGCGGTGGCCGGAAGGGCGCGATCGGAAGAAGCGCCACGCGGATCGGTGAAAAGCGACGTGCGATTTCATGAAAATGGGGACCGTATCCCGTGTCCCCGGCATAGAACACGTTTCCCGACGGTCCCGAGATGACAAATCCTCCCCAGAGGGTTTGATTGCGGTCCCACAGGGTGCGGGACGAGAAATGCTGCGCCGGTACCAGGGTGACGGTGACGTCCGGAGATAGGCGGACCGACTGCCACCAGTCAAGCTCATCTGCATGCGGGATGCCCGTCTCCTGAATGAGATCAAGGTTGCCGAGCGTCACGATGGCGAGTGGAGTGCCTCTCTCCGCGAGACGCTTCAGCGTGGGAAGATCGAAATGATCATAGTGATTGTGGGACACCAGCACGACATCAATAGGCGGCAGGTCTTCAAAACGGATTCCCGGCTGCCTGTGCCGCCTGAGACCGGCCCATGACACGGGACCGCAACGATCCGACCAGATTGGATCAGTCAGCATGTTGAAACCGTCCATCTGAATGAGAAACGTCGAGTGACCGACAGGGGTTACATTGAGGGCGCCTTTCGATATGCGGCTTGCAGGAGGAGGCCCGGGTGAAAAATCCTCAACATCCGGCCATTCGGGCCAGTCGCTGCGAAAAATCCAATGCCAGATCCAACTGGAGCGTCCACGGTTCTGCTCCTGTTCCGGAGTCGGCGGCGGGGCTTGAGAAACACTGTGGTTGAAGTAGAGGGTTCCGTCGAAGTGGTCCGATGCGTATTCCGCTTTCCCGGTTGAAGTTCCCGTCATCACGGCGCACGCGTGGAGTGACAGGATACATGCCAGTGCCAGAAAAATAATGAATACGCCCGGTCCGCGTTTCATGCTGCCTTTCATTTCTATCCCCGGCAGGGTTCTGCCGCCTGACAGAGCGGCGCATAACTGCCTTGCCCTGCGAGGAACGCGCGCACTCACGGTGGAATATTGTAACTACTCCTGGTTCGACTGATTCTTCTTTATCTCATCGAGGCCGTAGCGCTTGATTTTCTTGTGGAGGTTGCTTCGTTCCATTCCTATCGATTCCGCCGTCCGTGAAATGTTCCAGTCGTTTTCCGTAAGCTTTTTCGCGATGAAGTCTTTTTCGAAGTTTCTCTTTTCCTGCCGGTAGGAATCCTCGGAGACGGATTCGCGGGACTCTCCCGCGAGGTAATGAGTCCTCTCGAGGAGGGGGATATCGTCCGCGGTTATTGTATCTCCGGGGATAGTGATGACGAGCCGTTCAATAATGTTTTTCAGTTCCCGCACGTTTCCCGGCCAGTCATGCTTCATGAAGACCTTCAGGGCATCCTCGGCGATACCTTTCTCCGGTATGCCCTCTTTCTGCGAGAATTCCCTGATGAACCGCCGTGCGAGGAGGGGGATATCTTTCTTCCGCTTTCGCAGGGGCGGCACGACAAGGGGTATGACATTCAGGCGGTAGTAGAGGTCCTGCCGGAAACGCTCCTCTTTCATTTCACGTTCCAGGTCCTTGTTCGTCGCGGCGAGCACCCTCACGTCCGTGTCAATGAGACGGCCCCCTCCGACGCGCTCGAATTTCTTTTCCTGGAGGATTCTCAGAATCTTGGCCTGAGCCTTCAGGCTCATATCAGCGACTTCGTCGAGGAAAAGGGTGCCGCCGTGGGCGAGGTCGAACTTTCCCCGTTTTTTCGTGGTGGCGCCGGTGAAGGCCCCCTTTTCATGGCCGAAGAGCTCGCTCTCAATCAGTTCCTCCGGGATGGCCGCGCAGTTGACTTCAATGAAGGGCCGGTGTGTCCGCCGGCTCTGGCGGTGAATCGAGCGCGCCACGAGTTCCTTCCCGGTGCCGTTCTCGCCGATGATGAGAATCCATGCATTCGTCGGCGCGATGATTTTAATCAGCTCCTTCAGTTCCGTGATTGCCCTGCTGGAGCCGTGAAGCTCATAATCCTGTTTGAATCGATCCCTCAGGAGGCGGTTTTCTTCCTCGAGGCGGATGATTTCGAGGGCATTGGCAATCACCAGAAACACCTTGTCCAGCGAGAGGGGTTTTTCGATGAAATCAAAGGCACCCAGTTTGGTCGCCTTGACGGCCGATTCAACCGTGCCGTGACCTGAGATCATCACGACCTGTATCTCCGGGTATTTTGATTTGATGAGCTTCAGCGTATCGATGCCGTCAATCCCCGGGAGCCAGATATCGAGAAGAATAAGATCGGGCGACTCATCTTCGAGGAGCGCCATGCACTCCTCGCCGCTCGGCGCCGTCAGTACGTCGTATCCTTCATCGGTGAGCGCGCCTTTCAGCGACTGGCAGATGCTTTCTTCGTCATCCACAATGAGAATTGTCTTGTTCATCGTTCTTCCTGCGTGACGGGTATTTCGAAGGAAATAATCGTTCCATTCGGGATGTTGTCATGCACGCGGACGGTGCCGTGGTGGTCCGCGATGATGGATTGTACGATCGTGAGCCCCAGTCCCGTGCCGTGTTTCTTTGTCGAAAAATAGGGCTCGAAGAGTCTGCCCTTGTGCTGGGTGGCGATGCCCGGTCCGTTATCTTTCACGTCGACGCGGACACGCTTCCCTGCCCCGTCATAGTGGGTGGATATTTCTATGGTGCCCGCCCGTTTCTGGACCGTCACCGCGGCAATGGCGTTATCAATAAGATTGATCATGACCCTTTTTATCTGTTCCGCGTCGATGGTCACCATCGGCATGTCGCTTCCACGGATGAAGGTGAGGGTGATGTTTTTGTTGATATCTTCAAAAAGTATCATAGAATCTTCAATCACCGCATTCAAGTTATTTGGCGACGGGTCTATCATCGGCATCCGGGCAAAGCGTGAAAATTCATCGACGAGTTTCTTCAGCACATCGACCTGCTCGATAATCGTCTGGGTGCATTCCTTGAATACGGTGCCGCTCCCGCCTTCGATTATGTCGCCGTATTTTCTCTGCAGCCGCTCGGCGCTGAGCTTCACCGGCGTGAGGGGATTCTTGATTTCGTGGGCTATACGGCGGGCCACTTCCCTCCATGCCGCGACCCGCTCAGCCCTCTGAATATGGGTGAGGTCTTCGAAGACCACCACCATGCCGAGGTAGGTCCCGTTATCGTCCCTGAGGAGTGTTGCCGATACAAGCACGGCAAGGACACGGTCTTTTATCACAAGCTCGATCTGTTTTTCGATGAAATTGCCTTCGCTGTGATTGATTTCCTGGACGAGTTCATCGGCGAGTTCCAGGTGTTCCGGCCTGAGGACTTCTTTGTAGGGACGGTAGAGCACCTTCGAGGTTTCAATGTCGAGCATTTTTTCGGCGGCCTGGTTGATGGTCGTGATGATGCCGTGCCGGTCAACGGAGACAACGCCGGCGGAGACGTTGCGCAGGACCGTTTCCATGTATTTCCGCCGCCCGTCGAGGTCAACGTACGCCTGCCGCAGTTCTTCGCTGCTTTTCTTCAGATCCTGCGTCATCTGGTTGAATGAGGTGACGAGCACCCCGATTTCGTCCTCGGCGTGCACGTCGATATGGTAATCCAGGTTCCCCCCGGCGATTTCGTGCGTCGCCTCGGCGAGATCCTGTATGGGAACGGTGATTCCCTTGGCGAGAAAGAGTCCGAACCATGTGGCGGAAAAGGTAATCAGCAGCATTACAATAAAAAGCATCATGATGTAGCTGAACTTGATGGGGTTTTTAAGAAGCTTGAACTGCTTGAATTCCTCCACGGTCTTCGAGATGGCCTCTATCCGTTCCGTATGGCTTTTCCCCACGAAATAATTGATGGTGACGATGCCGACGACTTCTTTGGGGCTGAATTGCGAGTAGATCGGTGAGATACCGCTTATGAGGTCCCCTGATGCCGTTGACTGAATGTTGGAGAGTGTTTTTCCCGCATAGACTTCCTCCATCACCTTCGGGGAAGGTGCGGGGTGTGGGAGTTCGGGTGCGCGCGGGCCCTTCAGGAAGAGTGTTTCGTTTCTGTTGTCGAAAAAGACCTCGACGGATTGAGATCTGAAGTACTTCTGCCGCTGCGTAAGGAGCGTTACCAGGTAGTGGTACTGCTCTTTTTCGTAAAGCCTGTTATCGGTTATTTCCGCACTTATCTGACGCGCGTAGTATTGTGCGTTGTCGGCAAGATCTTCATAGTAGTTCTGCGCCACTTCAAGCGATGAGGTGAGCGCGGTACCCGTCTTGATGTCGAACCACTGGTCGATGCTGGAGGAGAGAAATTTAATCGCCACGAGGAAGAGTACCGCCGTGGGAATCAGGGAGAGACTCACAAAGGCCGCCACCAGCTTGGTGCGGAGCTTTGAGCCGAGAATGCCGCGCCTCCGCTCGAAGATCAGTTTGACGAGGTTTCTCACAATGAGAAAGATGAGCAGCAGTATGAGAATGAGGTTGATGTTAATGAGACCGAATATCAGCACCTCGTTGGAAAACGGCAGCAGTGATTCGATGGCGGCAAGATGGCTTTCAATATAGGTGAGGAGTACGATGAACGCAATCGTGAGGACGATGAAGAGGAGCTCTCTCCGCCGCTTGTGTTTCTCTTTCCGGTCCTGCGATGTGACGAATAGCTTATCCATGGAGCATCAGAAGACAAAGTCCTGCCGCGCCCACGCCGTTTCGAAATCCCAGAGCGAGACAAAAAAGAATACGTATTCAAGGTGGAGGGGGAGTTGTATCCTGTCCAATTCCGCCTTGGCTCTCAGATAATATTTTTTTCCTTTCTGCAGATCGTTAACTTGGGCAACGGCGGCGCCGTTCACGTCGGTCATTGCGGCTTTCGCCTTGCTGAACTCGGTGAACTGCTCTGTGTTTTTCCCTTCCTCCGAAAAGGACACGAAAAATAATCTCTTCACGTTATCGTACTTAATGGTGTGCCTGATTTCGTGATAGGTCTCCATCCTGTCCGTCCAGTAACTGCGTTCCTGGTAAAGTTCCGCAGTGTAAGTAAATGTCACCGGTATGCCGGCGAACACAGCCTCTTCCATATCCTTCGTGAAGCAGTTGATGACCCTAAAATATACAAGGATGCTCCCGGGTGTGTTCGTGACGAGAAGGTCGGTGATTTTGGGCTCCAGGGCGTATGACGTCGCAGGCACGAAAAGAAGCATGCAGAGGATACAGGCGGCCGTTTTCATCCATCCCGTGCGTTTTACTGGTCTATACGATGTCGGTAGCAGGGTGCTTCTCCCTTACAAAGAGTATTTTACCAGTCGTATCAGGTACATGATTCGGGAGTACGCCGGATACGAAGTATTAAAGTAAAGATAGTAGGCAACAGTAATTTAAAAAGCAAGGTGAATTTCACATTTCATTCCCCTGAACCGGCGCGCCTGAAGCCGGAGCGATTTGTGTTGCCGTCTACATTGTGACTTTTACGGAAACGTCAATGAATGGTTCGGGAGGGAGTCACATTACGAAAGATGGGAAATTCTCTGACGGGAATCACCGTCCCCGGGAAATGACACCGTATCGGCGGAACTGCCCCGGCCGCCTTCCACGATTTTCCAGCAGTCCCGTGATTCCTCGAGCTTCCTGAGGAGAAGATTATTGAGTTTGTGTCCCGATTTGTATGCGGAAAAGTGTCCCACGATGGGCATGCCGAGAAGCGAGAGGTCGCCGATGGCGTCGAGTATCTTGTGTTTTACAAACTCGTCGGGAACCCGCAGGCCCTCTTTGTTGATTACCTTTTCTTCATCGAGTACGACGGCGTTTTTCAGCGAGCCGCCGAGGGCCAGTCCCCGCGCCTGGAGGAATTCAACCTGGTGGAGAAATCCGAAGGTGCGCGCCTCGCAGATTTCGCGTTCGTAACTCTCGGGGGAAAAAAGCATGTGGTATGACTGCGTCCCGATGACGGGATGCGCAAAATCAATCACGTAAGTGATTTCGAATATATCGGAGGGTGTAAATGAGGCGCGGCATTCGCCTTCCGTCACTTCCACGGGTCTGGTGATCACGGCCATTTTTCTCGGCGCCTGCTGATTGACGATGCCTGTTTTCTTTAACATGTGCACGAAGGGCAGGGCGCTGCCGTCCATGATGGGAACCTCAAATGAATCAATCTCGACGACGGCGTTGTCGATTCCCATGCCATAGAGGGCCGAGAGAAGATGTTCCACCGTGGAGATGCGCGTGCCGTTCAGGCCAAGGGTGGTTGCGAGCGTGGTATCCGATACGTTGTTGAGGTGAGCCCGTATTTCACTGCCGCCGGGTACGTCGCGGCGGTGAAATACAATGCCCGTATCAGTGCCGGCGGGGAATATGGTCATGCGTACCTTTCTCCCCGAGTGAAGCCCCACGCTGTGGCAGGTTATTCTTTCTTTAATTGTTTTCTGGGCGTTCATTTTGATCGGTTCCTGCACTATCAGTGAGCAACATGTATGCCAGCGAGGGAAGGACAGCTCGGTAGTGGTTTTGAGATATATCATACCGTGATTACTTATATATTTACCTCAGGACGGGATGTGCTGCCGGAGTAAATAATCGGGGTGGAAAGGAATATGTGTGGAAAAAAGAACACACCTGGCAGGGTTCAGCGGCGGGATGATTTTTCAGCGGGAAGGGGGCTTTTCGAGGAACCGTGCCTTTTCACTGTAAATGCAGCCGCAGTACTGCTGGCGGTACATGCCTGACTTTTTCGATGTCTCGACTCCTTCTTTCCAGCCATCCCTGAAGTCGTGGTAGAAGAATTCCACCCCTTCGGCGTGTGCGATACCGTTCCCCATATCGCGGATGAGGTCATGATTCTGAAACCTGCTGTAGAGCACGGTGGATGTAAAGGCGCCGAATTGTTCCTCCCGGGCGACACGCGCGGCATACGTGAGCCTTGCGGAGTAGCAGTACCGGCATCGCTCTCCTTCCCTGAACGCCACGTTCCTGATGAATTCTTCCATGGGGTAGTCATCGCAGCTGAGGAGGGCGAGTCCTGTGTGCGCCGCGTAGTCGTAAAGGGTATCCCGTCGCTTCCTGTATTCCGAATAGGGGTGGATATTGGGATTGAAAAAAAGACCCGTCACCTCATGGCCGGCGTCGCGAAGATGCTTCACGGGGTATATGGCGCAGGGTCCGCAGCATATGTGGAGGAGAATCTTCAACGCTACCACAGCTCTCTCTGATATTTTTCCTTATCCCATTTCCTGCCGAAGTGTTCATAGGCGAGCTGTGTCGCGATCCTGCCTCTCGGTGCCCGGTGCAGGTATCCTTCCTGTATGAGATAGGGTTCGTAGATATCCTCGATGGTTGTCTTTTCCTCTCCTATCGCCGACGAGAGGCTGTCTATCCCCACGGGTCCGCCGTTGAATCTGTCTATCACGGTAAGGAGTATGACCCGGTCCATGGAATCGAACCCCCTGTGGTCCACTTCGAGCATTTCCAGGGCCTGGATCGCCACGTCCCTGGTGATGGTGCCGTCGGCTTTGACCTGGGCATAGTCCCTGACGCGTTTCAGAATTCTGTTGGCGATGCGGGGCGTTCCCCGGGAGCGGCGGGCGATTTCGAGGGCCCCTTCCTCGTCGATGCTGATGGTGAGGATCCCCGCCGTCCTCTTCACGATGGAAGTCAGTTCAGACGGGGTATAGAATTCGAGCCTGAAGCTCATTCCAAAGCGGTCCCGGAGCGGCGAGGTGAGAAGCCCCGCTCTCGTCGTCGCCCCGATGAGCGTGAATCTCGGTATCTCAAGTTTCATGGACCGCGCCGAGGGGCCCTGCCCGATGAGAATGTCGATGTGGAAATCCTCCATGGCAGGGTAAAGAATTTCCTCGACCACGTGGGAGAGACGGTGCACCTCATCTATAAAGAGGACATCGTGTGCGCCGAGATTGGTGAGAATGGCGGCGAGATCACCGGGCCGCTCGATGACGGGGCCCGAGGTAACTTTTATATCAACCCCTAATTCTCTGGCCGCGATATAGGCAAGCGTGGTTTTCCCGAGGCCGGGAGGGCCGTAAAGCAGCATGTGGTCAAGGGATTCATTCCTCTTGCCGGCCGCTTCGATGAATATGGAAAGATTCCGTTTTATTTTTTCTTGTCCGACATACTCGGAGAGATTTCTGGGGCGTACGGAATATTCAAATCCCTTCTCTTCGCCGGTCTGTACGGGGGTTACGATGGAATCTTTCATGAGGCCTCACCTTATTCAGTTGGAGAGTTTTTTCAATGCCTCGGTCAGGACCACTTCGAGGGATGGAGTTTCTCCCAGTTCACCCATCACGGCATCGACGGCATTCTTCGCGACGGCCCGCTTGTACCCGAGGTTGAGGAGTGCCGAGAGGGCATCATTCATCACCGGCTCGTGTTCCGCAGGGGGTGCGCTCACTTTTCCCAGTATGTCGATGATTTTGTCGCGCAGTTCAAACACGATCCTCTCCGCCGTTTTTCTCCCCACGCCGGGAATGCCGGTGAGCTTCGCGAAGTTCTGGGTTGAAATCGCCTGCCCGAGATCTTCGGCCGAAATGCCAGAGAGAATATTGAGGGCAAGACGCGGCCCGATACCCGAGACGGAAATCATGATCTGAAAGACTTCCTTTTCCTGCGGTGTAAGAAAGCCGAACAATTGAATCGCATCTTCCTTGACGTGGGTGTGCACGTTGAGCGACACCGATTGCCCCGTTTCGGGAAGCCGGTAGAACGTGCTCAGGGGAACGGCCAGTCCGTAGCCCACACCCTGCACGTCGATGATGACGTAGGTAGCGGTTTTATGGGCGAGTGTTCCTCGTAAATGCGCGATCATTCAGCGGGGTCCTGCCTTCATGCAATGTGAATGACAGATGGCGACCGCCAGGGCGTCCGAGGCGTCAACCGGTGGAACCTCCGGCAGATTGAGGATGGCCTTGACCATAAACTGTACCTGCGATTTCTCAGCCCTGCCGTAACCGACCACTGCCTTCTTCACTTCGAGCGGCGTGTATTCATACACGGGGATATTGTTATGAGGTGCGACGAGCATCGCGACGCCGCGCGCCTGTCCCTGTTTTATGAGACTCCTGACATTCTTGCCGTAGAACACGTCTTCGATGGCAATGGCATCGGGATTCCATTCGCGTACGATGAGCATAAGCTCGTCATATATCGATTTGAGACAGTGCGGAAGCGATGCATGAGGGGTCTTGATTTCTCCGAAGGCGAGACCGGTGATGCGGCCTTTCTGTATTTCGACAATCCCATAGCCAGTGATATTCGTTCCCGGGTCGATTCCTAATACTCTCAATGGTTCTGATTCCCTGACAGAATGCGGTTATTGACTTAACTGTTCCATTATGTCGTCGGGTATATCGAAATTGGCGTACACATGCTGCACATCGTCGTTGTCTTCCATCTTTTCCATGAGCTTCAGCATCTGTGCCGCCTTGTGCTCGTCGAGGCGGACCGTCGTCTGGGGGATCATGCTCACCTCTGCATACAGAGGTTTGAACCCCGCACGGTCAAGGGCGGACTTCACGGTTTCGAATGATGCCGGGTCCGTCCGCACCTCGTATTCAGTGTCCAGTTCAACTACATCGTCGGCGCCCGCTTCCACGGCGATTTCCATCAGTGTGTCTTCAGACGTGTTTTTCTTGTCAAAGACAATGTTTCCCTTCTTGGCGAACATCCAGGAGACGCAGCCGTTTTCACCGAGGTTGCCGCCGTGTTTCGAAAAAGTGTGCCTTATCTCGGAGACTGTTCTGTTCTTATTATCCGTCATCACTTCCACGAGTACGGCGACACCACCGGGACCGTATCCCTCGTACGTGATCTCTTCATAGGCGGATGCGCCTGCGATCTCACCGGTGCCCTTCTTGATGGCCTTTTCGATATTGTCCTTAGGCATGTTTTCAGTTTTTGCCGCAATGACGGCCTGCCTGAGTCTCGCGTTGCCTTCCGGATCACCGCCCCCGATCCGGGCGGCGAGGGTGATTTCCTTTATTATCTTCGTAAATATTTTTCCTCTCTTGGCGTCGACCGCTCCCTTTTTTCTCTTTATGGTGCTCCACTTGGAATGTCCTGACATACACCACATCTCCCCTATATCCTGAAAATTCATTGCCGTAATAGCACAGTGCGTGAGTTCCTGTATAACAAAAAAACCCCTTCTCGTGAAAGGGGTTTTTTTAATTTCGGCGGCGTCCTACTCTCCCACATGTTATTCATGCAGTACCATCGGCGCTGGAGAGCTTAACTTCCGTGTTCGGGATGGGAACGGGTGTTTCCTCTCCGCTATTGCCACCGAAAATCTATTTAGAAATACGTGACAATCGCATACTGAAAATGTCGTCGAACTGAATGTATACATTAAAACAAAATTATGGCCAAGCCTCACGACCGATTAGTACCAGTAAGCTAAACACATTACTGTGCTTACACATCTGGCCTATCAACCTCGTAGTCTTCGAGGGGTCTTCAGTCCTGATGTCTCCACCAGGAGGGATATCTTATCTCGAGGGGGGCTTCCCACTTAGATGCTTTCAGCGGTTATCCCTTCCGAACATAGCTACCCAGCTGTGCCACTGGCGTGACAACTGGAACACTAGAGGTTCGTCCATCCCGGTCCTCTCGTACTAGGGACAGCTCCTCTCAAATATCCTGCGCCCACAACAGATAGGGACCGAACTGTCTCACGACGTTCTGAACCCAGCTCACGTACCGCTTTAATTGGCGAACAGCCAAACC
>JAPLJO010000143.1 GCA_026388515.1 Deltaproteobacteria bacterium
CGTAAGTTGCTGCAAGATATCTATTCTAAAGATGTGTAGGGCGGTTGATAATTAGGTAATACCAGTCAAAACATCGGCTCTGTAGAAGGTCACGTCTATTCGATAGGAAACGAGGAGAAAGAAAGCCCGAATTCCGATGTCAAAAAATAACAAGAGAGGGGGTGTTCTGATGGAAGAAAAGAAGAACTTTAAGGCATGGCCCAAGGGTAGGCCGAAATCGTTACATTATCCCTTGATGCCCGTTTATCAGTTTCTCAATTCCGCCGCCGCGAGATTCCCAGATAGGGTGGTGATGAGGTTCGCGGGCATGGAGCTTACCTATCAGGAGTTGTTGAACCTGAGTCACAAGTTTGCCCATGCCCTGAAGGCGCGGGGTGTCAAGAAGGGTGACCGTGTTGCCATTCACCTGCCCAACTGCCCGCAGTTTGCGATCGCTTATTACGGTCTGTTGAAGCTCGGAGCCATATTTGTACCCTGTTCTCCTCTTATGGTGGACAGAGAGATGGAGTATCAACTGAATGACTCCGGCGCGGAAACGCTTATCACCCTTGAACTCCTTTTTAGTGTTGTGGATAAAGTGCTGGATAAAACAAAGGTTAAAAACCTGATTGTCGCGAGCCTGGCCGATACCTATCCGCCGGTATCAGCGCCGGTAAAGCTTCTCACAAAGGGACAGATCCCCAAAGGTGAGGATTTCCTGACCCTGTTGCAAGAGGGAAGCACTGACCCGATCAATGAGGAGATCGATCCGAAAAAAGACCTGGCCCATCTTGCGTACACCGGTGGAACCACGGGACTTTCCAAAGGGACCATGCTGTCTCATTATAACGTCGTGGTAAATGTCACTCAAGCCTACCACTGGTTTGCCGGAGGCGATATCTCCTATAAGGACGGGATCCTGACTCAGGACAGGACGCTGATAGAGAAAGAGATGCCCGATGGGGAACAGGTTTTGACCGAGGGCATGACCAGTCTTGTCGTGGTTCCCTGGTTTCATGGGATGGGTACGATAGGTTATTTGAACAACATGATCTGTGGGACCCATACGATGATTGTGTATCCGCGCTTTGATCCCACGGAATACATCAGAGGAGTGGAAAAGTATAAGGCAGATGTGGTGGGAGGTGCACCTCAGCTTTATATCCCGCTGGTACAACACCCTGAGTTCAAGAAGGTGGATATGTCTGGTATCAAGCTTGCCGTGTCCGGTGCCGCGCCGCTTCCGGTACCGATCTTGGACCAGATGCTCGATGCCTTTTCGGGCGTGGTGTGCGAGGCCTATGGACTCACGGAGATCACCATGGTCGGTATCGCGAACCCTCCCACGAGAGAGGGGCTGAAACCGGGCTCCGTAGGAATACCTATTTTTGACACCTACATAAATGTTATTGACTTGATTACAGGCGAAGTCCTTCCGCCGGGTAAGGAAGGGGAGATATGCATCAAGGGACCTCAGTGTATGCTCGGATACTGGCAGAAACTGGAAGAGACCGCCGGTGTATTGATTGATGGTTGGGTGCACTCAGGTGATATCGGTTACGAAGACGAAGATGGATACTTCTACATCACCGACCGAAAGAAGGACATGATCATATATAAGGGTTACAATGTCTATCCGCGGGAACTGGAAGAGGTCCTTTTTGAACATCCTGCAGTGGCGCACTGCGCCGTGGTGGGAAAGAAAGACGAAAAGGGAGGAGAAGTTCCCGTCGCGTTTGTCCAGCGAAAGCCGGACACGAACCCCGATACAGACGAAATCATGAAGTTCGTTAACGGGAAAGTAGCTCATTACAAACATATCAGGGAGGTGCGCTTTATTAACGAGATCCCCGTCAGCGCGGCGGGTAAGGTGTTGAAGAGAGAACTCAGGGACCTGCTATGACGACAGGTAAATCCTGAAATGTCGCGACTGCCTCATATGAAGGACTTGCCATGCCAAATTAAAAGGGAATGAAAGCGATCAGCGTGCAGTATGGGTTACGCTCGAAGCGAATTTCAATGTGTTAAGGGAGGGTGCAGGATGGATTTTGATTTCGATAGCGACCAGATAATGTTCAGGGACAGCTTCAAAAGATTTCTAGATAAGGAGATCACCCCGATCGTTGATGAAAGAGACAAAAAAGGGCCACTGACCAAAGAGGAAGCGATAGGGTTCATGAAAAAATTCCAAAAAATAGGTTTTGGCTGGGACCCTCAAAGCCTCAAGGGGCTTATGCAGGACTTTACGACATTTGGAATTTTTTCGGAGGAACTATCTCGTGTCTGGCTCAGTCTGGATCTCGTTTATACGATGAACTTCGGCCTGACTCTGCTCCTTCTTGCACCGACCACCATGAGGGAAAAACTGATGCATCGATGGGAGGAAGGAGAACTGATCAGCTGTAACGCCATTACCGAGCCGAACGCGGGTTCAGACCACAAGAGCATGAAAACCACCGCCGTTCTGGATGGCAACAGGTATATCATTAATGGATCGAAGACCTGGGTAAGCAATGCTCCGATTACAGATATATGTCTTCTTGTCGCGAAAGATGAAAAGGGAAATGAAACCGCATTTCTGCTTGACCGGGAGGAATCTCCCTTTGAAACAAGAGAACTGATGAAGCTGGGATTACATGCCGGCCCCACGGGAGAGATGTTCTTTGATGAGTGCTGTGTTCCCCGGGAGAACAATATCGTGGAGATGATTTCCGCGGCGCATTCGAGTGGAAGATTTGAAGAGATCAAAAAAGAATTTCCCATGGTGGCTGATATGGGGATCTGGAAACTGTTCAACGTGATGTCACCCGTCAGCGCCATATTCTGCTTTTCGCGATCCTGGATGGCGCTGGCGGCGGTGGGTGTGTGCCGGGCTGCCTTGGATGCGTCGATCTTATACGCAAAGGAGCGGGAGCAATTCGGGAGACCGATAGGCAAAACCCAGACTATCCAGGGCATGATTTATGAGATGATATCCCTGACGGAAACATCCCGGCTCCTCTCATATCGTGCATTGGACCTTACCCTGAAAGGGAGCGGGGAAGCCCGTTTGATGTCATCCCTGGCAAAGGGGTATGCTTCGGAGGCGGCGGTGAAGGTCACTTCAAACGCCATACAGATTCATGGGGCCATGGGTCTTTCCGTAGATCTTCCGTTGGAACGGTATTTCAGGGATGCCCGATCGTGGACAATTCCCGACGGCACGACAGAAATACAGAAACTGGTCGTTGGGAATGAGGCATTGGGGATGTCCGCGTATATATGATCCGCAACTTGCCGGGAAGGATGAAAATAAAGGAAGCAAGCCTTTTCGCGAGCAGACCCTGGTTGAATTTCTACTACTAGTCTGCAAGTCGCTCGTGATGCGTGTAGACGAAAGAAGTAAGAGGGGGTTTTCCTTACCAACCTTTCCACAGAGCAGGAGAGGGAGGTGCAGAAAGAAAATGAAAGGAAAAAGAGTAATAGCAACCGTTACAATTATTCCGATCCGATGATCGAATCAAATCCGCGCCAGGTGGTTATATATTCCACGCGGTCTCGAGTGCTTTCCAGTCTGTTTGCCGGAAACTCCCAGTCAGGATAGCCGATGGCGATGGACATAACTATCCGTTTGGACTCAGATATGCCCGCGTATTCCCGCAATACTTCGGGATACATAATCCCCTGATCCTCAATGCAGGTACCGAGGCTGTATTTGAGCGCGACAAGGCAAATATTCTGTGCAATGGTACCTATGTCGAACATAGGGCCGCCTTCATTCAGAACTCGGTCTGTCATGATTATGATGGCGGCTGGTGCGTCAAAGTAACGGAAGCCCCGCTCTATCCAATCAGCTCTTTTTTGCATATCATCACGGGGAATATCCATGAGCTCAAAAAGCTGCATACCCAATTCAACCTGGCGGTTGCGATATATACTTTCAAAGGGCCACCCTCCAGACGGATGTTCCAGATGAATAGGAGCGCCGGAACGCAACTTTTCAATGTTGACGGTTTTTACATTTTCGAGCACTTTTCCCGTAATCACAGTAAATTCCCAGGGCTGAGTATTCATTGCTGAGGGGGCACGAATAGCAATTTCAAGGATTTTACTGAGAACCTCCTTCGGAATCGGCTCCGGTTTAAACTTTCTTATACTTTTTCGTAATCTTATGGCTTCCACGATATCCATGCGTGTGTTCTCCTGTTGAATGTTGATTGAGTGCAGGGTGGGACGATTTCTAATTAATATAGTCTATTCAAAAATCTCCGTCAATCGACCTTCTCCCCGAAAATGGTCAAGCGTATAAATTAGATTTCTCGCATAATCGATGCACTTGGGAATGAGGATTGTGCCATCAAGAAGAAGTTTACGGAGGAACAGATTACCTTTGCCCTGAAGCAAGCTGAACATGGGACTCCAGTGGCAGAGGTGATCCGGAAGAGGGGCATCTCTGAACAGACCTTTTTTACCGCTGGGAGAAGAAGTACGAGGGGCAGGTCATTTATTTTCCCTTAAATTCAGTTTGTCTCTTTTCAAGAAAAGACATAAGGCCTTCAAAAAAATCTTCTGATTCCGTCAATTTTTTTGCAGCCACTCTTTCTTCTTTCAGCCCTTCCGAGATGTCTCTGTCCCTACCGTTGTTGACGCACTGTTTGATTAGGCCCATGCTGTATGTGGCGCCACGAGCCAGTTTTTTTGCGTAAGAAAGGGATTCCTCGTCAAGTTTTTCCGCCTCAAAAACCTTGTTAACCAAGCCGATGGACAGGGCTTCATCGGCACTTATTCTGGAACCTTCAAACATGAGTTCCAGAGCCTTGCTTCTGCCGATGAGCCGTGGAAGCCGCTGAGTGCCTCCCGCCAAGGGCAGCAGTCCCAGCCGTATCTCCGGTAATCCGATTGTGCCTGCATTTCTGCCCATAAATCTGAGATCACATGACATGGCGAACTCCAGACCGCCGCCCAAGACATGGCCGTTTATGGCGGCTATGGTTGGTTTTTTCATTGCTTCGAGCATATTGAAAATATGATGAATCTCCTCAAATATACCCACTATTTTATTTGAAAGACCCTTGATCATGAGCTTCACCAGTTCCGCCTGTGTCATGGATGCTGCCTCTTCAGGAGGCGTGTCGGAAGGAATAGCGGTTAGATCGACCCCTGCTGAGAAAAACTTTTTTATTCCACTTTTGAACAGCACGCATCGTATTTCTGGAGCATTATCCATATGGGAGACCAGCCTTCCCAATTCTGCCATAAAGACATCATTAAATGCATTTGCCGGCGGCCTGTTGATGGTAACAATGCCAACACCTTCTACCTCCTGCAATTCGAAAAAGTTGTAATTCATATGCACCTCCCGTAAATAATGTTTTGGTATGACGAAAAGGTGACTCTTGCCATCAATGAGAACTTCTTTAAGTTGATAGGACTATCATCGAGTTTCAGCAGAACTCTAACCTCAACATTCTCCTTTTGTGAAGCCATTTGGCCCGCCATCTCCGTTGTCTGCAAAATATCTCGATGCCCATCCCATGAGGGAAGCGGGCGCAATATATTAATTGACTCAGATTATTTGTATGTGATAAAAACATACTATACGGTATAGTATGGAGCATATTAATGTCAAGAAAAAAGAGGCAAAGACTGTTATCTGTGAGGTGCTGCTGACATGGAAGATGTCTACGTAATCGGAATAGGAATGATTCGGTTCAACAAGTATCCCAATGCCACCGTGGAGGGGATGGCGAAGGAAGCGGTTGATCTGGTGCTTGCGGATGCGGGGCTCACCAAGAAGGATATTCAGGCGGCGTTCGT
>JAPLJO010000142.1 GCA_026388515.1 Deltaproteobacteria bacterium
CCCGCTCACTATGTATTCCGCGCACCGGTTATGATTCTCGTGTTCGCCCCACGGGCATGGTTACCGAAACCGACGTCCCCTTTCCGGGACCGCTTTCAATATGTATCGTGCCGCCATGGTCTTCTACGATACGGTGCACGATCGCAAGTCCGAGTCCGGTGCCGGACGGCTTGGTGGTAAAGTAAGGGTCAAATATCATTCCCAGGTCCTGTGTTTCTATTCCCTCCCCCGTATCGGTAATACGGATCACCGGGTCTCCCGATTCGTTCCGTGAAAGCACGGTAGTGAGCACGCCGCCATGATCCATCGCCTGAATGGCGTTCAGATAGAGATTGAGAAATACCTGTCTTATTTTGTCCTCGTCGAGGTGTACGGGCGCGACATCGGGTGAGAGATCTGTGACGATTCGTATCTGGCGTTCCTTCGCCTGCTTCTCGATCATTTTGAGGGCATTTTCGAGAAGCACTTGGAGGGACAAAGCTTTTTTCTGGAGATTCATCGAGCGGGCGAACTCCAGCAGTTCGCCGACCACCCTGTTCAGCCGCTCCACTTCCTGCACCATCATTTCCGCATTTTCCCGGTCTTCCGGAACATCACGGTACCGCTCGCCGAAATAGGTGGCCCATCCCTTGATGGAACTGAGGGGATTTCGTATCTCATGGGCGACACCCGCCCCCAGTCTTCCCAGTGAGGCGAGTCGCTGGCTGCGCTCCACCTCCTTTCTCAGCCGGCGTATCTCGCTGAGATCCCTCAGAAGAATGATATGGCCGAGGGCAGTCCCGTCATTCTCGGTCAGCGGCGTGGTGGTCACTTCGAGGGGCACCGTCCGATCACTGGCGATGACACATTCCACTTCTTTGGCCAGTACAGGTTCCGCCGGTGGGAATCCGCCGACGGCACGCCATACCGTGGCGGGTAATTCTTCATCAGCTTTCTTTCCGAGGATGCCTGTCATGTTCACACGGAGAAGAACCGCGGCAGTCTCGTTTATGGAGCTGATCTTTCCGGCATCATCCACCGATACGATTCCCACAGGCATATTGGAGACAAGTGTGTCCGAAAAGGCCCGAATGTGAGAGAGGGAGGTTCGCGCGGATTGATAGCGTTGGACGATGAAGAGCATGATTATGCCGGCGAACCCGATGAGGAGCAGTATGGCAAAGCCGATGATGGTATTGCGGGTGGCTGCTTCCTGCGACGCTTTCAGAGGCCTCATATCAAGGCCGACAAACATGACGAGCCTGGTTATTTCCTCGCTCTCTTTCGGCGTGATCTGCACGCGGAGCCATTCGTGGGGTGAATTGGTCCGGATATACGTGGTGAGCTGTCCGGGAAGCGGAACGCCTCTGTTCGATATCTCGAAAATGGAATTATCCCTGATGCGCCATTTCGGGATGACGGATTGCGAGACGGCATCGAGGTTAAGGTCCTGCCCGTAGGTCTTTCCCACCTGCGACTGGTCACTGTGGGCGAGTATCCTGCCCCTGTGGTCGGTGATAAAAATATAGAGTACCCCAGGCTGGTGGGCCGCCTCCATGAGCCACTTCCCTATCTGCGGGCTGTCCCACTGTACGCCCAGGAGTCCCGTTTTCGCCCCTGCCTCGAATGACCGGATAAGCATCGTGCCCTGGGCGAGGAGGAGTTTTTCCATGTCCATCCGCTGGGTCCGTATACTCCCGATACCCGCAATGACAAGAATGAACGCCATGATAAACACGGCACCGATTGTGACAAGCGGCGGAATGGTAAGCCACGCTCTTTTACCGCCGGCGTTCATATGATCCTGCCCCCGTGAGAGACGTGCCGCTCTTAACATTGATGGCTTCGTAAGGAGCCCACCAGCCGCGTTGCATTCTCTTCCCCGCCATTGCTGTATACGAGTAAATACGTCTCATTCCTCGGACTTTTCGCGCCTTGCGTGTGGAGCGGTTTGGATTGCCTCACATTTCTACTTTTGCGAAAACGTCAACATTTATCGAAATATTTTCCCTGCCGGCGTCAAAATCTTCCGGTCCCTTCGGCATTAAAACATTAAAACTGGCTACTTTCTGACCACCCGATATCATAAATGGATACTTTTTATCCAGATTTATCACTACAGAATCAATTGAGACTTATCATCACGAGGGTGAATTTTTTATTTAATTACCAATTACAAATACTTACAAATATATGCCGAGACATGGCATGCCCCTTGCTTATTTAAGAATGCGAACACGATAGAAACTACGAACAGGGATCAGATTTGGTTTTCCTCCTTTCCAATATCTGATCCCTCTTTTTTTATGCATCTGCATCTTTTTAAACTTCAAACCTCGAAAATTGACTTGTCGCTCTCCCTTACGTCAATGAAAGAAGATACGACCGCAGATTCGTCTTTCTGTGCTTGATGCCCAGTTTCAGCCTTATATTGTTACGGTGAAATTCTATCCCCCTTTCTGAAATATTGAGCATTTCAGCGATATCCTTTGTTGATCTCCCGTC
>JAPLJO010000039.1 GCA_026388515.1 Deltaproteobacteria bacterium
GGGGAAGGGGATAGAAACACAGGACCTGGGAAAGATATTTGACCCTTACTTTACCACTAAGCCGTCCGGCACCGGACTCGGACTTGCGATCGTGCACCGAATCGTAGAAGACCATGGCGGCACGATACATATAGAAAGCGGTCCCGGAAAGTGGACGTCGGTTTCGGTAACCATGCCCGTGGAGTGAACATAAGGATCATAACCGGGATGGGGAATACACAGTGAGCAGGATGTAATAATAATGAATACACAAAGCACCATTCTTGTCGTCGACGATGATACAGCCCATCGCACCATGCTCAGAACCCTTCTCGGGCGGTGGGGATATAAGGTCATCGAGGCCGATGACGGTGATTCGGCGATATCGCGCGTCGAGGAAAGGCCCTACGATCTTATCATGATGGATATCAGGATGATGAGAGTATCAGGGCTGGAGGCACTTGTGAAGATAAAGACGATAAATCCGTCAATACCCATCATCATCATGACGGCATATTCGTCGGTCGAGACGGCGGTGGAGGCGCTGAAGAATGGTGCCTACGATTATCTCATGAAGCCGCTCGATTTCGACGAACTGAAAATCTCCCTTGAGCGGGCGATGGAACACCGCCGGCTTCGCGAAGAGAACCTGCAGCTGAGGGAGCAGCTGGGGTCGCAGTTCGACCGGAGGAATATCATCGGTCGGAGTACCGCCATGGAGAAATTGATGGAGACGGTTTTACTCGTGGCTGCGTCCGATGTCACGGTGCTCATTACGGGGGAATCGGGCACCGGCAAGGAACTTATCGCCGGAGCGATTCATTATAACAGTCCGCGACGGGACGGGCCGTTCGTGAAAATCAACTGCGCCGCCATCACCGAGACGCTTCTCGAATCGGAACTCTTCGGCCATGAAAAGGGTTCATTCACGGGGGCCGATCGAAAAAAGGAAGGAAAATTCAGACAGGCTGACGGCGGGACTCTTTTTCTCGATGAGGTGAGTGAGATGTCGCTTGCCATGCAGGTAAAGCTCCTCAGGGTAGTTCAGGAGAGAGAAGTCACACGCGTCGGCGGCGACGAAGTGCTTGCGGTGGACGTACGGGTCATCACGGCGACCAACAAGAACCTCGAAAAAGAAGCGGCGGACGGCCGTTTCCGGCAGGACCTCTATTACCGTATCAATGTAGTATCCATTGAGGTGCCCCCCCTTGTGGAAAGAAAAGAGGATATACCGCTCCTCGCCCAGCATTTTCTTTCGGTATTTTCCGAAAAGAACCAGAAAAAGATAAAGGGATTCAGCCCCCAGGCGATGGACCTCATGCTAAAATACGACTGGCCGGGGAATATAAGAGAATTGATGAATGTGGTGGAACGGGCTGTCGTATTGTCGCGGGCAGAATTCCTCGATGACGGGGACCTTTCGATACACGAACGCGGCGGGAATCTCCCGGTCAGAGAAGCCGGAGAGAGTCTGTCTCTCGAAGAAGTGGAGAAAAACACAATAGTGAAGACCCTGGAGCGCGCCGGCGGCAACAAGAGTGAAGCGGCGCGGCTTCTCGGCATTACGAGAAAGACGCTCAGGGACAAACTGAAAAAATACAGCATTGCCGATTAATACCGTACGGGGAAATCATTGTGAGGTGATGCACTCATGTTGACGCAGCAGGAAAAAGAAACCCTCATATTTCACGTCCTGTTTTCACTCGTGTGTGCAGCAGTCCTTTTCGCGCCTGTGGCGGTGAAAACTGGAATCAGGTTATTCATTCTTGTCCTCGCGTATAACATGGGGATTGTGATATTCGGAATCGTTCGAAATCACCGGGACTGGCTGAATATTTGGCTTTTTGCGATTGTGCTCAGCGTCTTTCAGGTCTTTCCCGACTGGTATCTCTCGACACAGCTCGGAGTTCTCGTGTTCCCCGAGGACGGGTTTTTCAGAATCGGATCCGTATCGGGATACATGGCCGGATTATGGGCGATCCCGATTTTCATTATTATATTCATCGGCGAGTCCGCGAGAAAACGCTCATCACTGCGTGGCGGCTTGTATGCCGTGTCGCTTGCATCGTTCGTTATTTTCGTCGGCTCGGAAGAGACAATGTGGGCCCTGCCGTCATGGTATGCGAGGAATGTTATCCTGCTGGACCATGTGGCGCTGTATATTGTGATACCTGAAGTAATCCTGGGTCTTTCATCCTACCAAGCCTATCATGCGACGAGAGACAGATCTCTATGTTTCAAAGTGCCCGCGGCGTTTATAGTCATGCTTCTCTATCTGGGAAGCGCGTCATTTTTTTATTTTATCATTGAGCGAGTCTACTCGTGAATACGGAGGGCGGTGAATGAGTGCGAAACAATATGGATGGAAAGGCTGGAAGATGCCCCTGCTGCATCTCAACGATCCCGATTACTGTGAATACGGATGTCCCATATGCAGGAACGCCCGTGCGGGAAACAGGGTTGCAAAGATAGCGCAGTCAGTGGAACGCGCCGTAACCTTCGGCGGCTGCTGGTGGGGCAGGGCACGTCAGAGAAAGTACGGCGTGCCGCCGGACAAGCCAATCCCCTCCCGGAAAAGAAGGAAAAACAGCGGTTCATAATCACGGTGCGCTGGCGCAGCATCTGGCGCAGCCATAGTGTCAGCTGCGCCGTCCCCTTCATGTGGCATCATGATTGCCTCTTCAACCGTGTCTCACCTTCATGAAGATAATGTAGAGCGCAAGGGACAGCCCCACCGCGTTTCCCGCGATGACGGGTGCTTCGTGGATCATGATGCCGTAGACGAGCCAGAGAAAGAGTCCTGCGGCGAGGGCGCAGAAAGCCCCCCGTGAGAGGTCATCGGTCCTTTTCGTTCTGGATACCTTGATGACCTGGGGTGCCATCGCCAGAGCGCTGATGAACGCCGCACAATAGCCGATCCACATTGACATCCTCATGGCTTGCCTCACAGAGAACGCTCGAAGGCGGCGATTATTTTTTCAATGGAACGTCTGCTTTCACCCCAGTCGAACATCTGTCTGATACCGAGAAAAGTTTCCTGTGTCTGGGAAAGTATCCTTACGCCGCTTGCCGTTTCAAGGTCTTTGATTTCTATCACCATATCCTGCCCTACGCTCAAGATATTCATGGGTTGCGAAACTTCAATCGTTCCTCGTTCGCGTGAAACGGCTTTTATCTTCAAATCCTCACATGAT
>JAPLJO010000062.1 GCA_026388515.1 Deltaproteobacteria bacterium
TCATCGAGGTTGTAGACGACTTCTTCACGCCTCACATCCCAGACAAAGGGCCGTCTGCCGGCGGACATGCCAATCCGTTCCAGTATGTCCGTGTAGAGGGCAAGCTGGACGGCATAGTGCCGCTTTGGTTTCCCGCCCGCGTCGCCATCGGCGCCCTCTTCGCCGGCGCCGCTTTTTATATCACCCGCTTCATAGCCGTCCCCCTCTCTTCTCAAAAGGTCCGGCTCGCCCAGAAGGCCGCCGCTCGAGATGCGTCCCGAGTATATGAGCGCATCGCCCCGCTTCATTGCTACCAGCGTGAGGCGTTCCTTTTCGTCTCCCCTGTATGACCTGAGGCTGGTAAACGGCACCTGAAGTCCTTCTATTATCTCCTGTTCGAAGGCATTGCCCTTTTCCCAGAGGAGCCGGACAAAGGGGCTCACCTCGTCCATCAGTGAGGGGTTGCCGTAAAGGTCCAGGGTGACCCGGTGGGGGCACTGGATGAGATTGTAGAGCATATTGGCGGTGACGGCATTACTCATGGGGAAATTCGTCCGTGATATCTCCAAAAAACCTGCATCAGTATACACCATACAGTCCTTCACTCTGTCAAGAACGACCTGTCCGTGCATCCGTAAAAATACCGCTTGACAGCATACAGGTGAAATTATAATGAAGTCTAAAGTCAAGCTTTAACCTTTGATGGCTTCGAAAAAAGTCCCCTGCATAACGGCGTGGGCGGATTCCACGCACACAGTAAGAGGTGAGGTGTCGTGATGGCAGACTATGACGCGATAGTAATCGGCGCAGGCAACGGCGGACTCACGGCCGCAACAGCCCTGGCTCAGAAAGGAGTGAAAACGCTCCTCCTGGAACGGCATAACATGCCGGGCGGCTCGGCAACGAGCTTCTGCCGGGGGCGCTTCGAATTCGAGGTTGCCCTTCACCAGTTGAGCGGACTGGGTACGGCGGCGAAACCCGGCCCCCTTCGAATGACCTTTGACAAGCTCGGCGTGACCAACGACCTGGAATTTGTGGAAGGAAAAGACCTTTATGGAGTGGCAATGCCGGGCGGATTTCATATATCCCTCAAGACGGACCTCAAGGAGACCATCGAGACACTCCAGGAGCGCTTCCCGAAGGAAAAGGGAAACATAAAGAACTTTTTCGACCTCATGGGGCGCTATTCGCAGGATATGCTCGCCGTTTTTGTATTCCGCGATCCGGCGCCGACGCGGGAAAAGTACCCCACCCTCTTTTCGTACGCCTTCAGGGACGCCGAATCGGTGCTTGACGAGTACTTCACCGACCCCCTCCTGAAGACGGTCCTCTCCTGCTACTGGGGATACCTGGGCGTCCCGCCGAAGCGGCTCACCTTCGCCTACATCGCCATGCTCTTTTTTCACTACGGCGAATTCAAACCCTTCCACATCAAGGGCGGCTCCCAGGCGCTCTCAAACGCCCTTCTGAACAGGTTCATCAATGCCGGCGGCACGGCACGCTTCAGCTGCGGTGCGAAGAGGATCATCGTGGAGAAAGGCGCCGTGAAGGCGGTTATCACCGACCAGGACGAAGAAATCACCACGAACTACATCGTCTACAACGGCTCCCAGGCTGCGGCCTACGTCCTCATGATTGACCCGAAGGAAGTGCCGGAAGCGGTAACGAAGGATGTGAAAAGCAGAAACATCAGCATCTCCGCGCTGGTGCTGTGGGCAGGCTTTGACTGCGAACCGGACGTACTGGGATTCAAGGATTCCACAAGTTTTCTTCTCTCCAGCACCAATTTCACCACGGAGCGCATCATCGACAACATGTGGCACGTGGGCGTCAGGGACGATATCTTCGCCTTCAGCTGCTACGATCTCTCCGATCCCGAGTTCTCGCCGCAGGGCTGCTGCCAGACCAACCTCGTGACGCTGAAGTACGGCGAGGCATGGACGGCCATCCCGCCCGCTCAGTACTACGATGTGAAGTTCAAATGTGCCGAAGAAATGCTGAAACGCATGGAAGCGATCTACCCCGGCATCAGAGGTCACATCGAGGAGGTCGAATTCGCCACCCCGCTCACCTTCATGCGTTACCTCAGCACCCCGGGAGGCGCCATTTACGGATACGAGCAGCTTATGAAGGATTCCCTCTTCTTCCAGCCCGGACGATCATCGCCCATCAAGGGTCTCTTCTTCGCGGGCGGATGGACGGGAGACTGCGGGTTCGAGCCGACGCTGAGCTCCGGGTTTGCGGCGGCCACATCAATCATCCGGCAACTCGGAAAGTAAGGGGTGCAGGCCATGAAAAAAGGAATATGGGAAGAATTTGACGGCTACCAGGGAATCATCGAGGAAATCGAGGCGGCGAAAAAATACCGCGAACAGATTATCCCCGGGAGATACGTAACGAAAGAGTACGTGGATCGCCTCCACCCGGCACGTCTCACACTGAAAGTGTCGGACCTCATCGAGGAAACACCTTCCACGAAGACGCTACGACTCACCTCATCAAACGGCGCACTGCCGCCATTCCTCGCGGGGCAGTATATCGCGCTCTACCCCGTGGTAGGCCCGATTAAAACGGGGCGACCCTACAGCATTTCCTCTCCCCCCTCGCAGACGGGCCATTACGACATTACAGTCCGCCGCGTTGAGGACGGCCTCGTTTCAAACTACCTTCTCGACGAGATAAAGACCGGCGACACCATCGAGGCATCGGGACCATCGGGGCAGTTCTATTTCAACCCCCTCGTCCACGACAAAACCATGGTCTGCATCGCCGGCGGGAGCGGCATCACGCCCTTCATGTCAATGATACGGGACATCACCGACCGCGGCCTCGACCGGGAGGTCTTTCTCTTCTATGGGAACAGGACGACGAAAGACATTATCTTTAATGATGAGCTGGCTCACATTGCCTCTCGCTTCGGCAATATTCACTTTATTCCGGTCATCGAAAAACCGGCGAAAAGCTATAAGGGAAAATGCGGTTTCATCACCGGCGCCACCGTGAAGGAGGTCATTGGTAATACAAAAAACAAAACCTTCTTCATGTGCGGTCCCCAGGGGCTCTATGACTTCTGCCTCCCTGAGCTGGAAACGCTCTCAATCCCGGGGCGGAAAATCCGCCGGGAACTCTACGGCCCGCCGACGCAGATATGGAAATACCCCGGCTGGCCGAAAAAGATAAAGGCAGAGACCGCCTTCACGGTTTCAGTGAAGGGAGGGGAATCCTTTACGGCAAAGGCGGGGGAATCGCTCCTTGCGAGCATCGAGAAAGAAGGCATCGCGGTGCCGTCTCTCTGCCGCTCCGGCGAGTGCAGTATGTGCCGCGTGAAGGTACTGAAGGGCAAGGTCTTCCAGCCCGCCGGCACGCTGGTGCGCAAATCCGACCGGTGGTTCGGCTACGTTCATTCCTGCGTCTCGTTCCCGATAGAGGACCTGGAGATACTGATATAACTGCCGGACTGCACGCGGAGAATGAATATGAAAACCGTACTTGCGGTGAATGGAAGCCCCCGGGGGAAGCGGGGCAATACCGATAAAATCCTTCAACCCTTCCTCGACGGCATGTGGGGCGCGGGCGCGAAGGTGGAGATGCTCTATCTCAAGGACCTTGCGATTGCCGAGTGCCGCGGCTGTTACACCTGCCAGATGATCACGCCGGGGGAGTGCGTCATCAAGGACGACATGGACTGGATTGTCGATGAGATGCTCAAAGCCGACGTGATGGTCTTCGCCACTCCGCTCTATGTTTTCACCGTGACGGCGCTCATGAAGGCCTTCATGGACAGGATGATTGTGCTCGGCGACCTGAAGCTTATTTACGTGGATGGCTTATCCGCCCACCCGCCCCTTCACGCAGACAAAAAATGGGAATGGGTACTCATCTCTAACGCAGGATTTCCCGAGCGTGCCCAGTTTTCCGCCCTCGAGGAAACCTTCAGAAAATTCGCCTGGGCGATAGGGGGAGGAACTCATGCGAAGCTTGCGGGCTCAATACTGAAGGGCATGGGAGAGATTCTCACGGTCAAGCAGCTTATCCCCGAATTCCAGTGGTTCTTCGATGCCTGCAGGAAGGCGGGGAGCGA
>JAPLJO010000125.1 GCA_026388515.1 Deltaproteobacteria bacterium
GTCTGTTCATAAATCGTGAAGTCGCTGTCGTTCGCCGCACCAAGGTTATCGGTAATGCCGAGGGCCGCCACGTTGGTGGCGCGGGTTTGAACATTAATATAGTCGCCTGCTTCCATGGCAAGGTTTGTCACACCGATGAAACCACCCGTTCTATTGATATACCAGTGGGTGTAAAGGTGGAGCGTATCAGAATCTGCCTGGAAGTCGGCGGTATTCGCCGCGGTACCCTGTATGATGATGGGCCCGACGAGGATGTTGGTTGCAGTATCGGGATCTATACCGATATAGGTTTTACCCGTCGTGTTGTTGAAGCCGTCCACGTCAGCACCGGTGAGTCCCAGTGTGCGATTCGCGTCGGCGTCGCCGTCACCGATGATGACCTGCACCGGCGTTACCTGGTCATCCCAATTCACGGGCATGACGTAGATACTCTCGGAAGCACTTCCCAGCCAGTTGCCGCCATCGAAGTCCATATTGTCCGCCCAGAGGACGATCTGGGCGTTGTTGTTGTCCACGAGGGCGTTCACGTCGAGCATCCGGGAGGCGCCGGTGTTGCCGGCATTATACCCTGCGGTGAGGGTGATGCGGCCCGTGCCGGAAATGACGTTACTGTTAATAGTCAGATTGCCGTCGATGGCGGTGATATCAATCGTCCCGGTGCCCGCACCCGGTACAGTGGCGCCGACGACCGAGCCTGCGCCCGCATAAAGATTGGAGACACTCCCCACCGTCAGGTTTCCGCCTGTCGCGTCCTCAAATATATTGATGACGCCGTTCCCGCTGTTCACGACGGCGGCAACGGTATTTGCCCGTGTGTAGATGGGATCATAGGGAGACTGGCTTCCAATGCTTCCATTCGCGGAAATAAAGGCAACGCCGTCGCCGGCCTTGTTCGCTTCCACATATATATCCGCCACGCGGTCCGTGGTATCGCCCAGGGTATCCGGCATGGTGATGTTCTTGTCGGCATAGAAGACAAAGGTGTCCGCCGCCGCGCTGCCGCCGGTATTGGTGACAATGGCGTCGATGTTCAGGTTGCCGTTTGTTGGGGTCGCGTCGGTTGCTGCGAGGACCACAATACCTGCTCCGTCGGTCTGCCACACGCCATAACTCATATTACCAAGACCGAAATCAAAGCCGGTAACAGGTGTCGCTATTGTCAAATCGCCGGCGTCATCCTCGACCTTTGCATCGCCCGCGGTGTAGATGCTGAGAGAGCCGGACCGGATGTTGAGACGGTCCGCCGCTCCAGCGCCGAAGGTGCCGTTGATGTCGTCGCCACCCTGTGTGGAGACGAGGTACGCCTGGCCCGTGACAGTCAGCCTGTCGTTTCCGCCGCCATCATCGGTGATGGCGTTCAGCACCGCGCCACCGTCGCCGTTCGCCACGAGGGCGATATTGGCAAAATTCGCCGTGGAGAGGTCCACCGTGCCGGTGAGGGTGATGTAGTCGGCGCTGTTCACGTAATCGCCGGTGAGGTCGCCATCCGCGGCGCTCGCCGCAGGAACCGCACGTCCCAGCACCACGCCGTAGCCCGCGGCATTCGCCGTGATGGTCAGAAGCTCCGCCTGGGTAAGGCCGAGTGTATCCGCCGCGTCGGCGCCGCCGACAAGGATATGGTCATCGGCATCGCCCACTTCGGAGATGCTGAGGTAGGCATTATGGCTGCCGCCCACGGTAATCGTACCGGTAAGGTTCATATTATCCGAGACGAGATGGATTTCGCCGTCGTTCGTCTGGATGGTGCCTGCGTTTATGATGTTGTTGTCATCCGCCCTGGCTTCCAGAACGATAAAGCCGCTGCCTCCGGCATAGACAGTGGATAACGCCGGAATGTTGATGGGCGTATTGGAGCTCACCACGATATTGCTTGCCGTCGTGGAAATGCCTTCGTACGTCGCGAAGGGGCTGAAGAAGGTAGTGTCCACGAAGAGGCCTGCTGTAGACCCGTCGACATTGTCGATGATGATATCGCCCTTCACGGTGGAGTGGGCTTCAATAAGCGCGCCGTTGCCCGTGCCGGGTGCTGCATTGGTGGTATCGAGCATGCGCGTGGTGATATCGATGCCGCCTTGGGCTTGCACGTAGAGCTGGTTCACCCGGAGTTCGTTTCCGCCAAGACCGCTGTTGCCAGCACCGTCGTTAATCGCCTTGTAGTCAGTACTGTCGGTAATGAGGGCGAGGTTGTTCGTATAGGCCGCGCTGTTGTCAAGATTGACGTCGCCGCCTATGGTTATGGTGCCGTCCATGATGACGGGTGTCACGAGGTTGTCCTGGCCGATGATGATACCGCGCTCCGTCGCCACCACATCTCCGCCGCCGGTTGATGAATGGGCCGTATTGATTCTCCGGAGCTCCGCCTGAGTAAGGCTGAGCCTTGCAGGGTCATCCGGCGTTGCGTCATCTATGAGATAGACCCCCCGGTTCACCGCGTCATAGGGACGGATATAGACGTCGCCGTCGCTGGTGCCGTTATTGGTAGCGGCGCTGTCGGTATTCACGTTTCCTGAAATATCGATGTTGTCGCCGATGAGGACCACGTCACCATCGTTGGTGATGACCGTCTCGCCACCGGAAATAGTCAATGTTGTCTGGGTGTCGGAAAGATCGCCCGCCTCGAGCCATATCTGCTGACCCGTGCTTGGAGTATTATCGACGGATCCGTTCAGAAGGAGGTTGCCGTCGATGGTAATAATTTTGATATCGCCGCCGCCATCGTTGATGACATTGTCGAGGACGGTGGGGGTCACACCGGGAATGACTTCCGCCTCGCCGAGTTCCAGGTTCCCGCCGTCGTCGGATTCGGTGATAAAGATGCCGCCGGAAGTGCTGTTATAGATTGCAAGCTGGCCCGTGATATCGGTGACGATGGCGCTGTCTGGCGACCCGGAAGTGCCTACGCCTGCCGCCGCATAGATTGCCGTATCCTGGCCACTGGCAACGCCTTCAATGCCTGTCGCTGCGGAGCTTACGTTCAGGTTCGTGAGAGTCCCGTCGGTTTCGAGGACCACATCCTGGTAGCCGTCAACATGGGCGGTAAACGCGGAGCTCGCATCGTACTTCGTGTTCACATTCACTTCCGTGTCGAGCTGCATGCCGCCGCCGTCGTCTTCAAAGAGGCGCAGATCGCCGCCTTTGGCACGCGCCGCGATTGAACCCGCGGACTGAACGTTAAGCTCATTGCCGTTGATTCCCTCCACGCCGAAGATGGCCCCGCCCGCGTCGAGAGTGAGGGTGCCGCTCGCATTGGCGTTGATAATGGTATCCGTCGTTACGTCGCCGTCATCAGTAATATCGCCGCCGGTGATGATGGTGAAGTTCGTAACCTGCGTTCCAACGGGACCAATGGCGGCATCGGCGGTGACGGTCACATCACCGGCACCCGCCGCGCCCACAACAAGGCCATCGGCAAAGACGTTATTGAGGTCTGTGTCGGTGAGGCCGAGCTTCGTCGCCGAGTCGTGGCCAAGGTCGATTTCCCGGTTGGCACGGGCCGTGTAAGGGCGAATGAAGAGGGTGTTTGTATTCGTGTCAATGAGGGTGCCAAGAGTAAGAGTAACCCCCGGATTGATGTCCACGTCATCCGCCGCAAGGATAAGGTCAATATTCGGGGCGTTGCTAGTGACGTTAGTGGTGAAATCAACATTACCCGCCACCCCGGCGATGCCGTCAATCGTAATCTGCTTATTGGGACTCTCAAGCTGGAGGCTCACGATAGTGTGCGCCGTCGCGTGGGTGGTTATGGAGAAATTACTGAGCAGGAGATCATTGGATGTCTTGTCGATTTCGACGATGTGAATCTCGCCGTCACCGGAGGCCGCAGAGGTGTTGAGGGTGACCAGTTTCCCCACGCCGAGGGATGCCGTCTCGACGCCCACCGGGTCATCGAAGGTACCGATGGATGAGTTGGTTCCGGCACCGATGAGGGTGATTGAATTGGCGCTGATGCCAGTGCCGGCGACTTTGTCATCGATTATGTCGCCGTGGGCGCGGACAATCAGGTTGGTGACATCGACCCCCGACGTCAGGTCAAGATCGAAGACCTGGACGTCGCCGTCGTGCTGGACATCGATGGGCGAGCCGTCGGCACTCGTGAAGGAGCCGATGTACAGGTCGGTCTCGTTAATTACGTTTTTAATATCCGATGCATTCAGTATCAGGGTCGATCCCGGCACCAGTGCATCCGAGCCGCCGAGTTCGATCTGGACACCAGGTTGACTTGACGAGATGAAGACCTTGCCCGTTCCCCCGAGATCCATGCCGCCCGCGATTCCAATGACCTGCGCGGCCGTGAGCACGGCATTGCCGCCCTTGGTATAGACGCTCGGCACTCCCGCGGCGTACTGGAAAATGTCGATTCCGCCTTCGCCGTCGGTGCTGTAGTAGTCGGCCCGCGCGATGAACGCACCTCCGTCGGTCAGTGCACGCCCCTTATTGATCCTGAACTGTATGCCGCCGCTCGCGTACGCCGTAATGTCGCCGCCGGTTCCCGCACCGCCGTCATCCGTATTCAGAATGCCCCCGATGGTGACGGAGTGGTTCAGGGTTGTGTCGAGACTCCCCGCCTTCAGCTCAATCAAGCCGCCGTTCGTCGTGATGTTTCCCGTCGTCAGATCGCCCTTCGTCGCGTTCAGGAAGACGTCGCCGCCCTGCGTTCTCAAGGTGTCGCCGATGTCGTTGAACGTGATGGTGCCGGCAGTCATGGTTATGCTGTTGCCCACACCCGTCTGGAGCGCGAGCACGCCGTCCGTGTAGAGATCCTGAACCGTAATCTGGTTCGTGGCCTCAAGAACGATATTAACGGTCGACGCCAGCGCTTCCAGGTTATTTTCAGATACCGTATTCAACGCACCTCCCTCGGCCGCCAGTATGTCGGGCAGTGAGCCATCAAGAGGATTGAGCGGTGCATCATTCTGGTCGATAATCCATAGCACCGTGGGATCGATGTAAAGGGTCCCATCTGCCGTGCCTCCGGAGCCGTTCACGGAACCTTCGAGCACGATGTTTCCCTCCGCAGAGACTTCGGCAAAACCACCCTTTCCCCCCGCGGAAATATCAAATACCGAACCGCCGTCTCCTACTACAGACGAGGCGCTCAGGACTCCATCGGCAACCACGGTCTTCACCGTGGAATTCAAATCGATGGCGCCGGCCTTGCCCAGCACGGCATTCGCAAGAATGTCGCCGCCCACGCCGACCTTTTCACCGGCCATCACGACGCTTCCGCCCGCCGTCACGCCGGACGCATCGAGGGTCCCCGTATTGATGACTATACCCTCGTCACCACCAAGAAGTTTTATCACGCCGCCCTCGGCCACCACCGAGGTCGCTTCGATGATTCCTGTGTTGTTCACTACCGCGTCAAAAACATCGCGTGCGGCCTGAGCCGTCATGGTCACCCGTGATGCTTTGATTTCGCCCGCATTCAGAACGGCGGAGGTCAGGTCCGCTCCGTCAGGGCCGGTAATCGAGGCCGCCGTCTTTCCGTCAACGGCGAAGTTGATGAGTCCGTCACCATCAAAGTCGAAGGACATGGCACGCCCCGAGGCAAGCACCACCTCGCCCGCCCGAGCGTTGATGAGCCCTTCATTCACGACGGAGGCGCCGGCCAGTATGGCGTACCCGCCGTTATGTACTGTAATTTCACCTTTATTGATGACGTAGCCGCCATCGCCTTCCTGCGTGAGGTTATACCGTCCCGCGAAGAAGTCGTCCCTGTCCATTACGAGTGAGGTGCCGAGGAACCCCGCCGTGTTGATGCGGGCTTCGGACCCGATGACGAGTCCGTTGGAGTTCATGACCCAGACCTGCCCGTTGGCAATGAGCTGCCCCAGGATGGATGAGGGGTCCTGCCCTATGACCCGCTGGAGGAAGATGGAGTCGGCCGACGGCTGATTGTAACGGTGAGTCTCATCAATCCCGATATTGTAGTGCTGCACGGGATTGTAGACCTTGTTCGCCGTCTGGGTATAGGTGGTCGTCTTCCCATCCACCGCCTGGGTAAAACCGCCGGCGGCATTACCGGTTGCAGGCAGGGCAAGCAATACCATCGCTCCTCCCAGCCCGATCCCCAGGTTCTGCAGACGCTGGAGGCTGCGCTCGAGGGAGTAGGTCTTCCTTTCGCGACGGTTTCTTCTAATCTGTGATCTTTTGATTTTCCTGCTCAAACTGGCCATTGTATAACCTCCTGAGTGACAAAAATGAATGGTGGTTAACTCTCTTTATTTATGTAACCTGCCCGGCTGACGGAATCGGGCGGGTTCGTTCGCTATGCGTTATATACTTTCTATTAATAGAAGGCGCTTAACTGGAAATACCAGACGCCCCTATTTTTGAAATCCTCATCCTGCGGCTCATCGCCGCCGACGCTCCTCGCCCAGTCAATCTTCGCTTCCACGTAGGGAGAGAGGGCGAAGCGAAGCCCAAAACCCTGACCGATAAATTCGCCGCTTCCCACTTCGTCAATGGCCGCATCCTTGACGGATACACTGGCCGCATCAATGAAGGCGGCAAAGGCCATCGAGAATCCCCATGTCTCCGCGCCTATCCACTTAAAGTCACGACTCCAGAAGGGAACCCTGACTTCAAGGGTTCCGTAGACGCCGCTATCGCCGCTGTATTCGCCCATGCCATAGCCGCGGACGGTGCCCGCGCCGCCCACGCTGAGCTCTTCACCCGAGGGAAGGCGGTCGGCGCTGATCTGGCCGCCGAGAGACAATACCGCATTAATGTTATAGGGGAAAAGCTGGTAGCGGGTGGCAAGAAATTCCGTCTTGGTGAACGTGCTGTCTGCCTCATGGCGGGATTCGATTGCATTATCTTTTATACCCTGCCGGAAGGTGGCGGAAAAGTAATTGCGCCCGTTCCACGCGTCCACCCAGTCCACAGAGGCACCCGCGCGGAGCACGACGAGCTCATCCTTATAAAGCTGCGTATCGAGGATATCGTTGGTGAGATGCTTGTAATCCACGCCGAAGTCGCCGAAGACGCTCAGACTTCGTGACCTGACGAAGGGATGGCTCACCCACAGGCTCGCGATTCTGGATTTGCCTGTAGCGTCGAGCACTTCAAGCTCCCTGCCTGCCGTGTATTCGAGGTAACTGTAGGAGGCGCCCACTTTCGTTCCACAGTAATTGACGGGAAAGATGTACTCGAGACGCCCGTAGTACAGCTCGTCGTCCTCGCCGATGTCAAATCCCGCGCGGAGAGAGTCGCCGTATTTGAAGGGATTGTACAGTGAACCGTTGATTCCAAAGCGGTTCCGCGCCACGTAGCGCGAGCCGAAATTATTGTAGTCAAGACCAATGCCCCATATCTTCGATTCCGTCACGTCCACGATGATGTCTGTGGTGCCCGGCGCGTCACCCGCCATAAGCGTTGATTTCACGCTCATTCCGGGATAATCCATGAGAAGCAGCAGCGCCCGTTCCAGGTCCGCCGTACTCAGGGCGCCCCTGTCACGGACAATCTTCATCACGTTCTGGATGAGTTCCTCTTTGTATCGCTCGTTACCCCTGACGATGACCTTGCCGAGGCGCCCCTCTCGAATGGCAACGACCACACGGCCGCTCTCGATGGTCTGGGGCGGAATGTATACCTTTGTCAGCACGAAAAGCTTTTTTATATAGTAGGAGGATACCTTGTCGACAATCTGCTGGAGATCGTTTACTTCGATGGTCTTCCCGATAAAATCTTTGACGACGTCACGCAGTTCGTCTTCTGAGATGACTTCGTTGCCATCGAAGGCGATTTCCCTCACCTCGACGGTGACGCCCTCGGCGCCCTTGAACTTGCGTCCTTCGTCATCCTTGATTATTATTTCGGGAAGCGAGGGGAGCTTGCGCACATCCTCCTTCTGGAGAGATTGCTGAACCGCGCCTGTCTTGGCACCCTCCGGAATTACTGGCGGCGCAGACCACGCCACGGAACAAAGCATGACGAAAAGAATTACCTGACTCAGGACCACCGGTTTTAAGATTAGTCTTTTCACTACGCCCTCCTTGCAAGACATTTGGTTCAATAGTTAAAAAACAAAGACATGACAGACACCGGAAACGCTCCACATGGAATGCGTGTCACCGGCCCTCTATCTTCTAAAACAGCAACGCCGATCCATCCGGGTGGCGCAGCACACCCGCAGGCCGGTCATTATACACGTATCCGAAAGATTAAGTAATTGATGTTCCCTCCGAATAAGAAAGGCCCTAATACCCCTTGATTTCAGCATCATATATCCGCTTAGAAAACGCACTAAAGGCATACGGCACCACTTCCCCCGCCGCACACCGCCACAAGGAAACCGTCAAAATAAATCTAACGTGCTGAAATTTCTCGCCAATAAAAATATGGTGTAAAGGAGATTATTCCTAAAGAGAAGGTATTGTCAAGCAAAAAGTGGATGGCGAAACGTAGACTTACCATTAATCTGGCGCCTTTGTCCTTGTCTGTATTCTCTGTCCCGTGATATAAACACCACACTTTTGCAGGGGAGGGAATCACTTGAAAAAGCGAATCATCCTCATTATTTTTGTACTCCTTCTCGTGGGTGTCGCCTTCTTTGTCTACCTCGGGCAGCTTAAGGTGAAAAATGCCGGGATGTATTACTCGGGAACCATCGAGGCGACAAACTCGCAGCTTTCGTTTCAGGTGGGCGGCAGGGTGGCGCAGGTAGAGGTCGGCGAAGGTGAGCAGGTCACCGAGGGGCAGGTGCTGGCTAGGCTCGATGCCTCGGAATACCGGTCACGGCACAGCCAGGCCGACGCGAACCTGAAAACCGCCCAGCGGACGGTGGAAAAATTCGAGACGGTGCGTGACGTGTATCGCGCCACCCTCCCCGCCGATGTGACACGGGCGGAAGCCGCCGTCGCAAGTGCGCGGGCGGTGCTGGACGAGGCGGAAAAGAACCGCGCACGCTTTGAGAAACTTTCCCGCGACGGCGTGGTATCACAGTCGGAATGGGAGTCGGTGAAACTTAAGTTTGAAACGGCCTCGGCCCAGTTCAGGGAAAGCGACGCGGTCCTCCGCCAGGCCCGGAGCAACCTCACCAGGCTGGAAACGGCGGAAAAGGATATCGAGGTGGCGCGGGCCCAGGTACTTGCCGCACTCTCCGCTCTCCAGTTCACTGAAATCCAGCTCGGCTATACGGAACTCTCCGCACCGTTTGTCGGCACCATTACAAGCAGAAATATCGAACCAGGGGAGGTGGTGACGCCGGGACGGGAAGTGCTGACGCTCTCGGATCTCGAAACGGTGGATCTCAAAATATTTGTGGATGAAACGAATATCGGTGAAGTCCGCCCGGGACAGAATGTTGAAGTCAGAATAGACACATTCCCGGACAAGGTCTTCGAGGGAACCGTATCCTTTATATCACCTGAGGGTGAATTCACCCCCAAAATCATACAGACACAGAAAGAGCGGGTGAAGCTGGTGTACCTGGTAAAGGTCTCCATTCCCAATCCCGAACTCATATTGAAGCCGGGAATGCCGGCGGACGCGTACCTGCAATAATAAGTTTCAAGTTTGAAGATCTTGTAAAAAGCCAAAAAGCCGTCTCTCCTGTGCAGGCGGGAGCCCCGACGCCGTCTCCGTGAATGCAGGGAATCATGCAGTAAAATCTGGATTCCCGCCTCCGCGGGAATGACAAAACTGGATTCACGGTTTCACCTATGCCGTCATTCATAGAAATCCGGGAAGTGACAAAACGTTTCGGCGATATCGTGGCGGTGGACAACCTATCCTTCACCGTTGCGGCGGGCGAGATTTTCGGCCTCGTGGGTTCCGACGGCGCGGGAAAGAGCACCCTGCTCCGCATGATCGCCACCATGTTTCCGCCGGCATCGGGGGAAATCATCATCAACGGTCTCAACGCGGTCACCCGTCGGCCGGAAGTGAAACTCCTCATCGGATACATGCCCCAGCGCTTTGGTCTGTACCAGGACCTGACGGTGGACGAAAACATCGAATTTTTCATGGATATCTTCGGTATTTTCGGAGCCGAGCGCAAGAAACGGAAACAGCGTTTTCTCGAATTCTCCAATCTTCTTCCCTTCCATGACCGTCTCGCGGGAGCCCTCTCGGGCGGGATGAAACAGAAGCTCGGCCTTGCCTGCGTCCTCGTCCACCATCCCCGGATACTGATTCTCGACGAACCGACGAACGGCGTCGATCCCGTTTCCCGCCGCGAATTCTGGGACATTCTCCTCCAGATGAAGAAAGACGGCATGACGATTCTGATTTCCACCGCCTATCTCGACGAGGGCGAGCGGTGCGAACGCCTCGCGCTCATGCACGCATCACGAATCATCGCATCCGGCCCGCCGGAGACGATGCGGGGAGATTACCCGAACCTTGAAGAAGCCATCATCCATCGTATCCAGGACGTGGATGGGAGACCGGCCAATGACAACTTCAAACTCTGACGCCATCGTTGTCACGGATCTTGAAAAAAGATTCGGCGCCTTTGTCGCCGTCAACAGGATTTCATTTTCCGTGCAGCGGGGAGAGATTTTCGGCTTCCTCGGACCTAACGGATCGGGAAAGTCCACGACCATCCGGATGCTCTGCGGCATCATGACCCCCACCTCCGGGCGCGGCCTCGTGGCAGGCCATGACATTGTAGCGGAGCCGGAAAAGGTCAAACAGTCCATCGGGTACATGTCGCAGAAGTTTTCCCTTTACGAAGACATGACGCCCTTTGAAAATATCCGCTTCTATCTCGGCGTCTACAATATCCCCTCCCGCGAGTGGATGGAGCGCATCAGGTGGATTCTGGAACTCACACAGCTCACTGACGCGCAGGACCGGCTCACCCGCGACCTTCCATCCGGCTGGCGCCAGCGGCTTGCCCTGGGATGCGCCCTGCTCCATCGGCCGGAGATTCTTTTTCTCGACGAGCCCACCTCCGGCGTGGATCCCCTCACGCGGCGCCACTTCTGGCACTTCATCGGCACGCTGGCGGGCGAGGGTGTCACGGTGTTCGTGACCACCCACTATATGGACGAGGCACGGAACTGCGGACGAATCGTCATGCTGAACGAGGGAACCATCGTTGCACAGGGAAGCTCCGATGAAATCATCCGGGAAGCCCTCCCCGGGAGCCCCGGCGCAGACCTGGAGGATGCCTTCGTTGATTTGATGGGGCGGACATGAAACTAAAAAACATCCAGGCCATCGCCCGCAAGGAGTTCTACCATATCATCAGGGACTTCAGGAGTCTCTATCTCGCCTTCGCCATTCCGCTTATACTGATTCTCCTTTTCGGGTATGCCCTCAGCCTGGATGTCAATAATGTCACGACGGTGGTCGTTGACTACGACAAAACCGATCTCAGCCGCGACTTCATACGGCACATTGATGCATCACCCTATTTCCAGGTGACCCCTCTCGACGATACACGGGACGCCACGGAATACCTTGATCACGGGCGGGCGATGCTGGCGCTCATCATCCCCCCCGGCTGGACGAAGAACCTGCGCGCCGACCGCGATGCCCCCCTCCAGGTCCTCATCGACGGAAGCGACCCCAATTTTGGAAGCACGACGGCGGGATACATCACGGGACTGGTGGAGCAGTACAATCGTCGCCTGCTTTCGGCGTTTCTGAACCGCCGCGGCATGGACCAGATACAGCCGCCCGTCGAGGCACGCATACGGGTATGGTTCAATGAAGACCTCGAAAGCACGAATTTTATCATTCCCGGCATCATCGCCGTCATCATCATGATTGTGGGCGCCATGCTGACGTCGCTCGTCATCGCCCGGGAGTACGAGACCGGTACTATGGAAACGATTCGCTCAATCCCCGTCGGCGCGGGAGAGTTTTTTATCGGGAAAGCGCTGCCCTACTTTTTCATCGGCATGACCGACGTGATGGTCGCAGTCCTGATGGGGCAGGTGCTCTTCGGCGTCATCGTCAAATCAAATTTCTGGCTCCTCGTGCTCGCCGCGTCCATTTATCTCGCCGTGGCACTCAGCCTGGGCCTCATGATATCCGTCCTTACCAAATCACTTCTCATCGCAAATGTGGCGGCGGTGCTGACAACGTTTCTTCCATCAATGCTGCTCTCTGATTTTGTGTTTCCCGTCTCAAATATGCCGGAAGTCCTTCGATTGATCACCTATATCGTGCCGGCCCGGCACTTCATCAACATATTGAACGGGCTCTATCTCCGGAATCTGGGATTCGCCTATCTCTGGCAGAGCTATCTCATCCTTACGGTCATGTTCCTGATACTGGCAACGGTTACCTTCAGGCTTCTGAAACGAGAGGGGTTGTAAGATGGCGTGGCTCCGCGTCAGGGAACTGGTGAGAAAAGAATTCATCCAGCTCTTCCGGGATAAACGGAACAGGCCCATACTCTTTATCGTTCCCTTCATCCAGCTTCTGATGTTCGGATACATACTGACCACCGACGTCCGGACAATCGCCGTTGGTTTTCTTGACCAGTCACGGACGATTGAAAGCAGGATGCTCTATGATGCGCTCAATGCCAACAGCACGTTCGATGTCACCTATGTCGCGGGCGATGCCGCGGCGCTCGAAGAGATGCTTCTCAGGCGAAAGATAGACCTTGCCGTCAAGGTGGGGCCCGATTTCAGCGAGCGCATCCGGAGGGGAGAGACGGCGCCGGTCCAGATTCTCGCCGACGGGACGAGAAGCCACATGTCCTCGGTGATGATCGCCTATACGACGGTCGCGATAGAGCAGCTTAACAGGAAGCTGCTACTGGAACTTCACCCCTTCTCGCTTGCCTACGGACGCATCGACGCACGGATCCGTCCCTGGTACAATCCGAACCTCTACAGCCGGAATTTCTTCGTGCCCGGCATCGTTGCCTTTCTCATCATGATTCTTTCGCTTCTCTTCACGTCCATGGCGATCGTCAAGGAACGGGAAATCGGCACGATGGAACAGCTCATTGTCACCCCCATAAGGCCCGTCGAGCTTCTCATGGGCAAGACGATTCCCTTCGCGATTATATCGATAGCCCAGATGAGTGTCGTGACCGCGTTCGGAGTCGTATGGTTCGACGTACCGATCGCAGGCAGCATACCGCTTCTCTTTTTCGCCACCTGTCTCTTCCTCCTGAGCACACTCGCCATCGGCCTCTTCATTTCAAGCATCTCCGCAACCCAGCAGCAGGCCATGATGACCACCTTTTTCGTCTCCCTTCCCTTCTTCATGCTGAGTGGATTCGTCTTTCCCATTGCCAATATGCCCAAAGCGATTCAATGGCTCACCTATCTGAACCCGGCGCGATATTTTCTCGTCATCATCAGGGGTATTTTCCTCAAAGGCGTGGATATACATGTCCTCTGGCCGCAGTGCGTGGCGCTGGCCGCGCTTGGATTCGTACTCTTCGCCGGCGCGGTGAGGAGGTTCAGGAAGAGATTAGACTAAAATAATCAACAGGGAGGTTCCCATGAAGGTCTACTTCCACGATGATTTCTATGAATCCTATTGTGCCGACCCCGCAGCCGCGCCCGGCCGGATCGAAGCGGTGGTGCAGGCCCTCCGGGGCAAGGGTGACTTCGTCGACGCAGTACCGGCATCCAGGACGGACATCATTGCATGCCATACCGACCAGCACATCGAACACGTACGCCGCCAGGGCCTGTATGAGATAGCCGCTCTCGCGGCAGGCGGCGCCGTCCAGGCGGCTGAAACGGGACTTGCCGAACCCTGCTTCGCTCTCATACGGCCGCCGGGTCACCACGCATCGTCCGGAAGCGCCTGGGGTTTCTGCTATTTCAACAACATGGCCATCGCCATCACAAGGCTCAAGCGGGCCGGCAAAATCAGTAAGGCCTTTATCCTGGATTTCGATCTTCACTTCGGCGACGGCACGGTCAACATCCTCGGAAAATTTCCCTGGGTGAGTATACTGAATCCCTCGTCGTCGGACCGTGCGCGCTACCTCAAAGAAGTGGAACGGACACTTCCCGACGACGCCGATATCATCGGCATATCAGCGGGATTCGACAACCACCTCGAAGACTGGGGCGGGACACTCGCCACGGAGGACTACCGGGAGATGGGAAAGATGGTGCGCGAGGCGAGCGAGCGCAGCGGCGGCGGATGCTTCGCCATCCTCGAAGGCGGATACAACCACCGCGTCATCGGCCAGAACGCGCGGGCGCTGATCGAAGGAATGGAGACATAATAAAAGAGGGATGGGGCAATACGATTTTATGAGGCTATGCCGAAATAGACCTGGACCCGGGGATACCGGGCGTCGAGCAGCTTTTCTATCTCTTTCTGCTCCCTCTCATCTTCTATCGGATCGACATCGGTGATATCCATTCCATCCCGGCTTTTTCCGCGCCTCCACGAGACCACGTAACCGGGAATCCGGACAAAAATGCATCCCGTCACGCCGCAGCAGGAATTATCCACGCATCCTACACCCACCAGACAGAAGACGTCCCTTCCCTGATAGGGAAGCAGCTCCTCGCGCAGAAAGGAATAACTTCCCGAAATGAACCGTACCTCTTCACCCATTTCGAAGTGGATGTGTTCCCTGCTCATGAGGACCTCCGGTGGTTGAATTGATAGCGAGATGATTCATGCTTGATCACCTCTCTTTTGAGACGTCAATTACAGGTGCTTTTTGTCAATAAATCGAGGCACGCGGAGGATGCGCGTTTTCAACTGTCTGAGACCCGACGAAGTCGGGGCGAGTTTTGAAAACGCCCGCAGCGGGCCGTAGACTTATACAAAAAGCGCCTGGACGACCGAAAAAGAGAGGTGGTCAAGCACGCACTGTATGAAATGTATCACTTGCCAACGCAGAAGCGCGAGAAAATTCTGTCCAGTATCTCTTCCGTTGTCGTCGCCCCCACAATCTCCGCGAGGTTCTCCAGGGCTTCCCTGATATCGACCGCCGGCAGTTCAGGCGAGAGGCCGTCCCTGAGACCCTCACACGCCCTTTCGAGGGCATCCGCCGTCTTTTCAAGGGCAATCTTATGCCGCAGGTTCGTGATAACGCACCGGGCCGCCGGAGCACTTTCCGCGCCCGCCGCAACCCTGTAAATTTTTTTCTTCAGTGCGGGAATCCCGTCCCCGAATTTGGCGGATATCGCAAGCGGGTCGCTCCCCGGCACTGACCGGGAAAGTTCATCCGGGGTCACCACCGCGGGCAGGTCTGATTTATTCAGCGCAAGGATAACGGTTTTTCCGGCGCATCGCGCAATGATGTCGTGATCCTCTTCAGTCAGCGGCGCACTTCCATCGGTGAGAACGATGACGATATCCGCGGCGGCAACCTTCTCCCAGACGAAGGATATCCCCTCACGCTCGATTTCTTCACCGCCCTCCCGGACCCCCGCGGTATCGATAAACTTCACCGGCATGCCTTCGATGGTCACCACTTCTTCGATAAAGTCCCTGGTGGTCCCCGGAGTGGAGGTGACGATGGCGCGGCGCTGCCCCACCAGCCTGTTCAGGAGGCTCGACTTTCCCACGTTGGGCCTGCCGGCAATGACCACTGAAATACCCTCCCGCTGGATACTGCCTTCACGAAAGGTGGAGAGCATATCGATGATGCCCGAGCGTACTTCATCGATGCCGCTGACAAGTCCTTCACCATGGTCGGCCGTCCCGTCCTCTTCGTTAAAATCTATGGACATCTCGATCTCGGCCAGGATGTCGGCGAGCGATGACCGGTACTCTTCGATGACCTTCGATATGCCGCCCCTGAACTGAGAAAGGGCGAGTTCCCTTCCGCGCTCCGTCTGCGCCGCAATCAGGTCCATGACGGCTTCGGCACGCACGAGGTCGAGCCGCTCGTTCAGGAATGCGCGACGGGTGAATTCACCGGAGTCCGCGGAACGCGCCCCCGCCCTCACCGCCTCGCCGAGGATCGCCTCGAGTATGAGCGGACCGCCATGACAGTGGATTTCCAGCGTGTCCTCGCCGGTATAGGAATGGGGGGCCCTCATGAGAGTGACAAGGACTTCGTCAATCACCGCGCCGGAAGCCGGTGCGATACACTCTCCGTAATAGAGACGGTGGCTCTCCATGGGGGTGCGATTTTTTTTCGGCTTGAAAAGAAGACGGCAGATGGATTCCGCTGAGGGACCGCTGATCCTCACAATCCCGATTCCGCCCGCCCCGCGGGGCGTGGCGATGGCGGCTATGGTGTCTTTCTCGACCACGGCAGGTGTACGCGTATGCCTGTGTGATTTGACCGGGAGGACCGAGCATCGCCGCGCCATGACGCGTAATCCGTCACGCCGCACGGTGAGTTTCCGCTCGCACCCGGCATATTCATGGCATCAGTTTCGATGCTCACCTCTTCTTACCGGGTATGACAATTATTTTTCGGAGAGCCCCTTCACCCCGGCTCTTCGTGATGATGCCCTTTTCGTTCTGGAGTGCCAGATGGACGATTCTGCGATCGTGGGCGTTCATGGGATTGAGCGCGATGGGTTTTTTTGTCCGGCGCACCTTCTCTCCCACTTTTTCAGCAAGCGCAACCAGGTTTTTCATCTTTTTGTCCCGGTAGTTTTCCGTGTCAAGAATGATGCGCTTCAGTTCCCTGCCGTTTCTGCTGACCGCCTTGTTGACGATGTACTGGATGGCGTCAAGGGTCTGGCCGCCCTTGCCGATGAGAAGCCCGCTGCCGTCACCCTCGATGGTGATGACGATGTACTCCTCGTTGATTTCCACACGGGTCGGAAAATCGAACCCCATCCGTGTGAGCATCTCCTCGAGGACTTTCTTCGCCTCCGCTCCCAGCTTTTCGTCCTCGGGGCCTGGCGCCGCCGTCTCGCGGGGAGCTTCGGGTTTGACCTTTTCAGTGACGGGCCTTTCAGTTTTCGGTTTTTCGATCCTTGCCTTCTCGGTCCTTGCCTTCTCCGCCGTCACCGGTTTTTCTTTGACGGCCGCCGTCTCTTCCTCAAGACTGATGTCGAAGGTAAGAGGGCTCGCGCTGATACGCGCTTTTCTGGAACCAAGACCTAAGATCCCCCGGGAACCTTCGGCGAGTATTTCTATGTGCAGTTTTTCCCTGGGAACGCTCAATTCGGAACAGGCTTTTTCAATGGCTTCATCGATGGTTTTACCTTCGAATTCCCTTGCATCTTTCATGGCACTACACCTCGTCGTATTAGGTTTGCTGCCTGTTGATGTAATACTGCTGGCCGATGCTCAGTACGTTGCTGAATAACCAGTAAATGACCAGTCCCGAGGGGAAGCTGAGAAAGAGGAACGTGAAAATCACGGGCATCCACATCATCATTTTCACCTGAAGATCATTTCCCGTGGGAGTGGGGGTCATTTTCTGCTGGATGAACATGGTCGCTCCCATGATTATGGGCGTCACGTAGTAGGGGTCTTTCGCCGAGAGATCATGAATCCAGAAGTAAAAGGGCGCGTGGCGGAGTTCGATGGAGTAGAGGAGCACCTTATAGAGGGCGAAAAAGACCGGTATCTGAATCAGAAGGGGCAGACATCCGCTCATGGGATTTATCTTGTGGGTTCGGTACATCTCCATGGTGGCCTGCTGGAGCTTTGCTTTGTCATTCTTGAACTTTTCCTGGAGTTCCTTGAGCTTGGGCTGAAGCTTCTGCATTTCCTTCATGGACTTGTAGCTCATGGTGCCCAGCGGCCACAGGATAAGCTTGATGAACACGGTGAGAATGATGATGGCGAGACCGTAGTTGCGGGCGTACTGGTAAATGTAGTTGAGCACGGAGAGAAGAGGAACGGTAAGCCACCGTATCCAGGTGCCGCCGAGATCGACGGCCCGTTCAATCCCCAGACCTTCGGATTTTAGCCGCTCATATTCCTTGGGGCCCACGTACAGTGCGTACCTGAAGGTTCCCGACTGTCCCGGGGGGATGATATTCCGCGGTCCTTCGAGGGCCGTCGTCACCACGTTCGCGGCATCCTGCACCATGACGAAGCCCGTGAGCGAAGGCTGTTCGGGGACGATGGACGCAATGAAATACTTGGTTTCATATCCTCCCCACTGGACATCGGGACCCGTGAATTTCCGTTCGTCGAGATTCTTGATCTTTTCAGTGACAAGCGCATTCTTCACCATCGCCACCGGCCCCTCATGACTGTACCGGTCCGCTTTGGTGTCTGGATCGAGGTAATGGGTCCACGCCACCAGGGCGTTTTCCTTTATGGTGATGTTGGAAAGATTATGGACCTTGATTTCGAGATCGAAGGTGTATTTTCCGGGGTGAAAGGTGTATATCTTGTCAACCTTTACCTCGCCCGGATAGGCCCACGAGAATATAAGCTGGCGCGGCGCCTCCCCTCCCACCACGGCAAGTGAACCGGCGCTCGCCTCGTAGAGCACGCCGCCGGGGATCGCCACTGTTGAATCGGGGAAGCCGACGGTAAGCGGATAGTCGCCGGTGCCTGTGGCAGACACAAGTTCGACGGGCCCTGAATCCGTTGCGAGACTTTCCCTGTAATCGCGGAGCATGAAGGATTTCAGGCTTGCGCCCCGGGTGGTGAATACCGCCGTATAGAGCGGCGTTTCAACGGTTATATCCTTCGCTTCGCCGCCGTTCTTTTCAATTGCAAGCCGCTTGAGGGGAGCTTCCTCTGCCCCCGGCGCGACTGCGTTACCCTGCGGTTCTGCGGGGGACTTTTCTTCCGCGGGCTTTTCCATCGTCACCCCGGGCTTCGGGGGATGGGTTTTCATGTAATAATATTGATAGCCTATCAGCAGTAAAAGCGACAGGACTATGGCAAGGAATGTCCTCTGTTCCAAGGGTAACCTCCTGATTGTCCGAACCAGCGTTCATTTTACGGGGTCATATCCGCCCGGATTGAAAGGATGGCACCGAAGTATGCGCAGGATGCCCATTGCAAGGCCTCTCATCACGCCGTGGCGGTCAATGGCCTCTTTTGCATACTCGGAGCAGGATGGATAAAACCGGCAACTCGGCGGCAGGTAAGGTGATATCATCACCTGGTAGGAACGGATTATAAAAATGAAAAAACGTTTCACGCTCTGCAATTCGTCCGCGCACGTTCGAAGAGTTTCTCAAGTTCCGTACATATATCCTGATATTTCAAAGACGATACATCATTTCTGGCGATTATTACTATATCCTTTGAATCAGGCAACTTGTCTTTCCTCAGTCTGAAAAACTCACGCACGAGCCGTTTTATTCTGTTTCGTCTGACCGCCTTCCCTACCTTTTTGCCGACGGTAACCCCAAGCCGCCGCGTTCCCAGTTCGTTGCCGTGGATTATGACCACAAAATTTTCCGAGCTGAACCGTACCCCCTTTTGATGTGCGTCGAGAAAACGCGCTCTTTTCCTTATTCTTTCAAGTTTTCCGAAGGTCTGCGTTCCAGGCAATCGTACAATCCCTGCATAACCGCGTGTGATATATGGTTATACCGAAATTCTCTTTCTACCTTTTGCCCTTCTTCTGCTGAGGACCTGCCTCCCGGCACGCGTGGACATTCTGACGCGAAATCCATGAGTTCTCTTACGCTTTGTATTGGTAAAGGTGGTGATGTTTCGTTTCATGATTTAACTCCAACCGGAATCTGTGAAGCGGTACTTTGACCACAAAGACACTTTTTTGTCAAGCCGGAAATCACTTTACCCTTGAACCGGGAGCATCTTTGATATATGCCTTCAACCCTCTTCATATCGTTTAAGGTATTTATCGGCACCAATGAATAAAAAAACGGCGCCCATCAGGGAAATTGCCAGTGATCTTTATATGATAACGCTTCCCATGCCCTTCAGGCTGGGGCATGTGAATGTCTATGTGCTCGCGAACGGCGGGAAAGCCGTTCTTTTCGATACGGGCCTCAACATCAATGAATCCCGCGGAGAGTTCGGGGCCGCTCTCGATACGCTGAACCTTTCTCCGGTGGATATCGAGCACGTCTTTCTCACGCACTTCCACGCCGACCACTGCGGGGCGGCATCCCACATCAGGCAGGCCTCGGGTGCAACAATCCACATGTCGGAGCAGGGCGCACGGCAGATTCAAAAGCTGGACGAGATGAACGCGATGATAGAGCGCACGGGGAGCTACCTGAAAGCCCACGGACTTCCCGAAAAAACAATCGGATTTATTGAGAAATTCTTTATTCTTTTCAGGCAGGTCACCAGCCCCTTTGAAGTGAACGCCGTCATACAGCCCCACGATATTATTACCGTCGGGACCCGGACCATCGAGGCGATCCCGACACCGGGCCACGCCAACGGCCATATCTGCTTCTATCTCAAAGACGACGGCATCCTGATTTCCGGCGATCATGTGCTCCCGGACATCACCCCGAATCTCGGCCCCGACCTTTTCGATTCCTCCTTTTTCCCGCTGGAGGCATTTCTTGCATCTCTTGCGGGCGTGAGGGAACTGCCGGTTTCAATGGTATGCCCCGCCCACGGGGCGCCCTTCCCGGGCCTGAAGGGGCGAGTGGATGAAATCATCGAGCACCACAGGGTGAGGAAGCAGGTTGTCCTTGACGCAGTGAGGAAAAAAGAAAGGAGCACGTATCTCATCGCGTGTGAAGTGTTCGAAAACAACCTTACGGAGTTCGACAAGTTCCTCGCGCTGAACGAGACGTACGTGCATCTCCTGGAGCTGGAAAAAGAGAAAATCATTTCAAGAAAAACCCTGGACAACGGCATTATTCACTGGTCTGCCTGATATTCTCTTCCCCGGTGCCGGTCAACACGGGAGATTCCTTCCCGGTGGATGAATCAAGACTGTGTAAAATCGATGTACACGCCAGGCATACATAAAAGAGTACGGCGCTTTTATGATTATTCATGATATTGCCTGTCATTCCCGCCGCCAGAAGGACCACAAACGCAGATAGAGAGCAGTGAGACCAGTATCTGACGAAACTGCCATGTCCGGACCGCCAGAGGGACCAGGATGTTTTAAGGCTGATACCTATAATGCAGGAAAATATAATCAATCCCACAAGGCCAAGCCGGACGAGTACATCGAGGATGAAATTGTGGGTGTGAGAGAATGCCCTGCTCTGCAGTTCCTGCGGAAGCCTTGAATTATAGGTATTCCACTCTTTCCTGAAGGTCTCCATACCGAACCCGATCCCCGTCAGCGGGTGTTCCTTGATTATTTCCAGCGCCGTATAAATAATTTTAACCCTTCCGTCCTGCAGTATCCTTTCAGGAACCACCCTCTCTTTAAACCCGGGGGAAAGGGTGATCATGAGCGACACGATAATGGTTCCCGCGAGCATCACGAGAAGCAGTTTCTTCCAGTTCTGTGAAAAAAGCAGAACCAGCGACACGATGAGAGCGACAAGAGAGCCGCGGGAATAGGTTAACACCATCGCCGCCAGACTGGCCGCGAAGCACGCCGATATCATCATCACTGCCGGCAGTCTTTTCTCTCTGAAAAGCAGGGAGAGTGAAAGCACCGTCGCAAAGGAAGTAATGATGCCGATCATATTCGGCTGTATCTCCGGGTCGGGTAAAAGGCGGGCGGACAGGGGATTTCCCTGTACGAAGTAAAAATATGCGATTGCCGCAACGGAAAAGACTGCCGTTGAGATGACAATGGTCTTAACGAGGATAATAAAGCGCCTCTCCGTGTTGAAAAAATTGACCAGAATGTAAAAGAGCACGACATAATTCAAAAGGTGCGTGTAGAAATCGTGAAAGCTGTTCGCGCGGTCGTGCGACCAGAAGATGCTCGCGAAGGACCAGCCGAGATATACTGCAAGAATCCAGGTAAAGGGCGTCCTGAATGTAAAATCAGCGGACCGTGACAGGACAAGGACAACGAGCAGGACGAGCGCCAGGTTGAAGGATATCGCCTGGAGGGCCGTCACATGCGGGAATGGGTTCAGCACGAGAAAAAGGGCGATGAGCACCAGGACTATCCGGTTACCACAGGTATTCCATGAGATCATACAGCGTTACCTTGCCGGAATTTCTTTTCTTTTTTCTTTCATTGCTGAACCGGTGGAACGACTGAAAGGGCCTGCCGACGACGCCGGTTCTAATGCATTGAAATACCTCGTCATGGTGATAACAATCACGAAAAATTCTCATGACGGGCGCGCGGGATTCCGGGTCCAAATCTTCCGCAAGCGTCACCAGAAGCTTGAGCACTTCGCGGGACGCAGAGAGTGCCGGAGGCTCCCACGGCCTCCCCATTTCAAAATCAACGTGATACACGGCACTGCCTGCAAATAGAATATTGCGCGTATTCGCATCGATATGAAAAAGCAGGGGGTCGGCCGCCGCGAAGGCGCTGCCATGGCGGGCCGCAACTTCCGTAAAGAGGGCACGCAATTCCCCGCTCCGATCCTCTACGGAACGGGACGAACTACGCGCCATCTCCCGCAGGGTTATCCCTTCGATAAACCGGGTGGCAAGAACGGGAATCCCGCCGAGCTCTTTCAGCGGATTGTCAACAATATCAGGAACGGTGAAGCCGTGCGCCTTCCAGTGCTTCAGGGCTTTTTCTTCGAATGCCCTGCGCTCTCCCGGAGATGTGTATTCGACGGGCTGCCTGAACCCCACAAAACCGAGAAACCGCCTCATTGCATATGTCGCCGCCGGCCGCTTCGGACAATATACCTTCAGAAACACAAAGGTCCCGTGTGATGGTATCTTGTAACAGGCATTGCTGTGGAGGGAGGTAATTCTGTACCTTTCAATTTCCTGCAGCAGCGGCAACGCATCATTGTTTCTTGAAGACATAGACGAGATCCTGGCTGAACACCGTGGGCCATAACTTCGCACGGATGGTCTTTTTCGGTGTCGTCAATTTATACAGGGCAAACCCTTCTGAGGTCACCATTTTTTCAAAATCAGGCCCTGTCTGGAAGTTCACATGCGCCCTGGAAATCGGCGGGAACTTTCCTGCCAGGAATTTCAAACGATGATGATAGTAGCAGATATTCGGGATAACTCCCATGAACCAGCCATCATCCGCCAGCACTTCCCGCACATTCTTCACGAATGCAACGGGGTCCGCGAGGTGATGAACGATTCTGCCGGCAATGACAAGGTCCATTGCATCCCGATAGGCCGGCAGCCCCCCGTTAAGATCCCATATGGCAATCCTCTCCGTAGAAAAATCATAGAGCTCAAAGACCTTCTCCGAGAGCTCGATACCGTACAGGTCGTAATGCCGGGACAGCTCGCGAAAGACATGGCCCGGCCCCACACCGCAATCGAGCACGCGGGCTTTTCTTTTCCCGAGAATGTCAATCGCCGTTTTGATAATGGTGCGGTGCACATCGGTAAATTGAAAGTGCCCGCTGCCGAGACGCTGTTCCCAGTATGATTCGTAATCGGAAACTCCAAATGTCTTCATGCGTTCATCAGATGACATGAGTCCACCCATGCGAATATTTTTCCCATCTGTGTTTCATAGGTATAGTCGGCGAGCACCCTTTGCTGACCCGCCAGGGCAATCCGGCGCCGCTCACCGTCATTGCGAAGATAATACCCCACCTTCTCAACCATTTCATCAGGCGTGTCAAATACCGCCACCTCCTCGCCGACCCTGAAGGCATCTTCAATTCCCGGCGTCCGGCGACAGAGATAAAAACCACCGCACCCCGGCACGGCAAGACTACGGTTGCTGAGGCTCCTTCCCCGGACCGGGAGGTCGGCATCCTGGCCGATGAAAATCCCCGTCCCCCTGACCACCCCGGCAAAATCACGCATGTACACCTCACGACCCGCCCAGGCGCGGTGCACCCCGCCCAGAAAATAAGGCAGGTTCTTCAGCTGCCGCGAAAGCCGGGGACCCCACCAGCGGACGGCTATCCCCTCGCGCCGCAACCGCATGACCATCTCGCAACGCGTCCGGTAGATCGGCGCCCCCATGGAGCCAATCATCGCCACGTCCGTATGAAACTGCCGGGGCGAGTTCTGCCCCGATTCGCCAATGCCGAAAAAGGCCGGCGCAAAACCCTGGTGCACCCACTTCACGTGCCGTACGCCGCACCGCTGAAAAAACTCTACGTGATCCTCCACGTTGGTGCATACAAAATCATGCGCCAGGGCAAGGGGCGTCATCCAGTCTTCGAGGGGAATCATGGTAAACCATAGAATTGTCACACAGCCGGCACGCCGGAATTTCTCCACGAGGCCGGGGGATAATTTTTCACCTTTTAACGTAACGACATACGTTGGCTTTTCCCTTTCGACGATGCCCGGCAGGTCTTCTTCAAACCGCGGGTTGGTGCGGTAGTCGTACCCGATGACCCGATAGCCGAGACCTTCCATGGCCGCCGCCATGTACCGCCCCGAATTAAGGGGACTGTCGATTGGCCCGCAGAAAAGAACGGTCTTCCAACCGTGTCCTTCATCCGTTATACTTCCCATGGCTGCTCTAATGATTGCATATTCCGGTGATGATCCTCTTTATCATCCACTGAATCAACCACGCCGTTATCTCACGAGAGTTGTTGATGAGCGTCAGAGACTTCCCGTACCGAAAGGAATCCTCGAGGGGTATTGTCCGCTTTTCTTTCTGAATAAGAAACTTGTCCGGATGGTGCCGATATCGTCTCTGCAGGCGTGCGAGACGAATCTCTTCGTCCGTCGTCAGGAAAATCATGATATCGGCATTATCGAGAAAGCGGCCGGGAATCCAGTTTGAAAAAAAAATGACCTTCGCGGAAGCGGAGCCTACGAAATCACCGATGATTTTCTTTTCGCCGGGAAGCTTATCCCAGTGAAGCCTCCAGAATCGCGTGGTGTAGACCGTATTGTCATCGATCACGGTGATGTCCCGTCTCGGAATACTTCCAAATCCGAAGCGCACGAACTGCTTTGCCACATGGGTCTTGCCGGAGCCGGGAAGTCCCGCCAGCGCGATCACCACCTTCCCTTTTTCACGGAGAAGATCGTTGACCGCCCTCAGCAGCACCTCGCAGCCCTGTTTCCCTTGAAATGTTCCGAGATCAATCATGATGGCTTCGTAAAAAGTCCTGCTTCCGCGTGGCGCTTTATCTGCAATTCCACGGCCGCCACTACCTCACCGAGGGATAGCTCCTGAAGGCAACGGCTCCACAGCCCGTCGTCGTCGCAGCCTTTTTTGCGGCAGGGCACACACTCCCAGGATTTCTGCACCACACTATGTCCTTCCCCGAAAGGTCCCCAGCGCCGTTGATTCTGAGGGCCGAAGAGCGCCACGACCGGTGTCTTCGCCGCCGCCGCGATATGCATCGGCCCCGAATCAACCCCCACAAAAAGAACCGCATTGCCTATCAACGCAATCAGATTTCTCAGTGACAGACAACCGGCAAGATTGACCGCGCGGCCATTCGACAGCTGCTCCACGCGCTCGATGAATTTCCGCTCACTCTCAGTAGTCCCGCATACCAGGATCGGACGGATATTCCATGTATCATGCAGATACTCACAAAGCGCCGCGCATTCCTCACTCTTCCATTCCCTGTACCGGGCGAAGAGTGTGGGATGAATGACCGCGTACCGGTCATGCATCGCCACACCTTTTTCCTGTAAAATGCCCCGGCACGATTCATACTCTTCTTCGCTCCAGAAAACGGCGGGTTCCGTCGTCACGGGAGCATGCCCAAGGTATTCAATCATCCGGAGCTGATCATGAACGATATGCGTCGCGCCGTTTGAATGTACCAGGTCCGTATACAGGACATGCCGGTCGAATTTTTTTATCTTCTTCGATGCAAAACCAAGCCTGCGCGGTGCGCCGCTCACGTAACCCGTGAATGCTCCGCGGTCGTTGCCGGTAAGCTCCAGGACGAGATCAAAGCGCTGCCGGCGGATATCGCGGAGGAACCGGAACTGCTCCCATCCATCACGAAAGAAACCGGGGAACCTGCGCAATGGCAGTATATTATCAAGATGCGGGTTATTGGCAAGTATGCCCTCCGTTCCTTTGTTCACCACCGCAGTTATGCGCGCCTCCGGGTAGCAATGCCGCAGTGAGGCGAAGACAGGTGTGATGATGATAACGTCGCCGATGCTCTTTAATTTCACCACCAGTATGTTGTGAAACGTATCGGGCATGGCGGCTGTCAATTCCTGAAGATCCTCTTGTATATATCAAGCACCTGCGATGCGTGCCGTTCCCAGGTAAAGCGTTCAAGCAGGCCGGCATTCACCTCCTCCATTATCTTTCTATCCAGTGCCAGCCCCTTTTTCACCTTCTCCGCTATCTCACGGGCATCAAGAGGGTCTTCGATTATATACCCGTTGGCCCCCTCCTTGAGAATTTCAGACGCTCCGCATATCCTCGATACCACGACGGGAAGACCCGATGCGATCGCTTCCAGGCACACATTACCGAACGGTTCATAAATGGTGGGGAAGACAAGCATGTCACTTGCCCGGTAAAATTTTTCCACCCCCGATACCGGGCCCGCGAAGTGAATCCTTTTCTCAACACCGAGACGCTGCGCCATTGAGCGGTACTGCTTGATACGGTCCTTGCCGACTACTATCATCCGTATGTGAGTATCAAGATATGCCATTGACTGAATGGCCGCCGCAAGTCCCTTGCGTTTGAAACCTGAACCGACAAAAAGGATTATTTTGTCTCCGCCCGGGATACCAAAAGACGCTCTGACATTGAGCGCCTCATCATCACGTTTCTCAGAACGAAACCGTTCGGTATCGACGGGATTATATATGACCTCGATTTTATCGCCCGGAACCCCGTAATGACGCATGATCTCGGCCTTCCCGCGGCTGGAATTGGCAATAATCATTTTATAGTTCCCCTCGGTAAATATCTTCTTTTCTATCCAGAGAAGAGAAATGTGGAGGGGATTGAATGTATGCATCACCGTCTTGTAGAAGGGATCGATTTTCTTTCTCTGTATCAGCCATTCACGGTGACAGCCGTCTCCCGCCCGAAACACGTCCTGGTAGAGCGTCCTTTCAAAACTATGAATGATATCAAAAGATTCCCGACGCAGGAGACGCCGCGCATTCAGTGCGAATGTCATCACCTCGAAGACAGAGAGCCCTCTCACGACGGGTACTCTGTGGAACTTGATGTAATGATGATTGTGCGACGGCTTCTGTCCCCCCACCCTCCATTCGCTCGCAAAGAGGTGTATTTCGTGTTCCGACTGGGCAAGATGCTCGGCGAGTGACGCCAGGTAGCGTTCGGCGCCTCCAAAGTCGGAGTATTTTTGACGGACCAGTGCGATTTTCATCTTACGATTCCATCATTTTTCCAGCAGGAAGAAGCGATGATACACATTCTCGGGAATGGAAGTATCGACAATAATCTTGAATTTCGCCTTTTCGATATCATGGATGATTTTTTTCAATGGATACTCTTTTATATCTATCTCCCACCGATGACTCCGCCCCGACGGCTTTTCGTACCCCTGATACCGCGGAAAATCCCGGAAGGCATGATGACTCTCGCCCTGCCTCATCCATGGGCTGTGAAGCGAAACATGGAGATACTTTCTTCTCTGCGGAAGCGACAGGGCAACATGCTTCCGGGAAATCTTATAGAGCGAGCACAGGCACGGGTAAAAATACCGGTAGTCCAGATGCTCCAGAACCTGGAAGCACGCCACCAGGTCAAACGACGTATCCCTGAAGGGAAGATGCCTGATGTCGGCCGTCACATCGGGCGTGAGCGTTGTTAAAATATCACAGGTGATGACTTCATGGCCCAGTTTTTTTTCAATCGCCGATGCAATTCCGTCTCCGATTCCTATCTCCAGCACTTTTTCAGGATTACATGACGACACCAGCTGCATCTGCCAGTAATAACTGAGCCAGCGCTGATACGTAATTTTTCTGTAATAGGCGCCGTCTTTACACTGAATCGACGATCCCCGGTGTTTCATCATGTATCCTCAATGCGGCCTGACCCGGGAGCGATGGTGGCTCTTTCCGGCCTGCCGGCCATCGCGAATCGGAATGACAGGAGCGCTCCCTGCACACTGCGGCCTGCAACCCGGCGCTGCCGCGCCTCAACGTCTGGTGATGCGTTCCGTCCGGAGGTATTTCCAGTTCGCGATTTTTTCGTGCAGCTTGGCGTACTTGTAAAAGATTTCTTCAAAATTACCAAGGGCGATCATAAAGCCGGCCCATCCATCCAGGATGCCGCCCTTGATAATCCAAGTATGAAAGAAGGCCCAGAGCGCGTGAGACAATGCCTTCCCCATACCGGCCGTCACACCCCTTGAATTCAGCTTTACCGCGCCAAGGTCCGAATAGCGCTGCACCTTCTGAAGCCGCTCGGCGAATTTTTCAAAGGGAACCTGCCATATTGCGTTCTTCAGGTAATCGGGTTTCGTGCCGGTTGTCAGGTCAAATCCCTCATGCACTTCATCCTGCCGGTATACAAGCGCCCCCTTCCGGAAAAGCTGCGGCTGGCGATAGTCGGGATAATAGCCCGAGAACCGGATCCACCTCCCCATGAAATAGTTCCTTCGGGGCATGTAGTACGCATCCTTCGGGTTATCCGAATTAATCACCTGTAAAATTTCATCCCGCGCCTCCGGTGTGCAGCGTTCATCGGAATCGAGGCTGAATATCCATTCATGGGAACAGGCGGCCACCGCCTGGTTTCTGAGATCGCCGAACCCCTTGAATTCCACCTGGACGACTCTGGCGCCGAGACCGGACGCTATCTCGGCCGTTCTGTCTTCGCTGTGTGAATCAACGAGCACAATCTCGTCGGCCCACAAGACCGACTTCACGGCGTCTTCTATTTTGCTTTCCTGATTATAGGCTATGATATAGGCGGATATTTTTTTCATGATGGTGCTCACTTCCTGTCATGCGTGCGCGCAGGGGAAATCGTGTGAATGCCGGCCGTCGGAAGAGGCAATGGCGCTCTCAGAAATGTTTCATGGGCGGTTTTCCGACGGGATATACATTGAAACCGATGGCAAACAATTTTTCGTGGTTCAGAATATTCCTGCCGTCAAATATGAACGCGGGCTTATTCATCACGCGGTATATTTTTTTATAATCAAGCTCCCTGTAAAGGCTCCATTCGGTGAGTACGGCGACGGCATCGCACGAAACGGCGGCGTCATAGGGATCATTTTTGTAGATCACGGTCCCTTTTATATCTTCCAGGTCTTTTTCGGCGTTCTGCAGCGCCCGGGGGTCCGTGATCACCAGTTCAGCCCGCTCCTCGCATAACCGCTTCGTAATATATATCGCGGGGCTTTCCCGAGTGTCGCCCGTATTTGCCTTGAAGGCAAACCCGAAGAGGCATATTCTTTTTCCCGCCAGGGTATCGAACATGGCATTCAATATGCCGAGGACGAAGCGTTCCTTCTGGTACTCATTGATTTTCACCACCCCTTCCCAGTAGTCCGCCACCTCATCGAGACCGTAATGGCGGCAGAGATAGACCAGGCTCAGGATGTCCTTCTTGAAGCATGACCCACCGAATCCGATACCGGCATTGAGATATGTGCCGCCGATACGATGGTCCAGCCCCACGGCGCGGGCGACTTCCGTGATGTCCGCCTCCGTCTTTTCACAGAGCTCGGTGAAAGAATTGATGGACGATATCCGCTGCGCCAGAAACGCATTGGCGACCAGTTTCGATAGTTCGCTGCTCCAGATATTCGTCGTCAGAATCTTCTCCCGCGGAACCCAGTTGAGAAATATTTCAACCATCTCGTCCCGGGCCCTCAACCCTCCGGGTGTTTCATGGGACCCGACGAGGACGCGGTCGGGGGTTTCCAGGTCGGCAATCGCCGTTCCCTCGGCAAGAAACTCGGGATTCGATACTATGTCGAAATGAACTCCCGTCTTCGTCGCCGACAGGATCCGCTCCATGGCAAAGGCGGTCCTCACCGGGAAGGTGCTTTTCTCAACAATGATCTTGTCCGATTCGGCATTGTCGCGGATCTGACGGGCGGTTTTTTCCCAGAACTGGAGATCCGGCGCCATGCCGGAGCCGGTGCCAAAAGTCTTGGTGGGTGTGTTCACACTCACAAAGATAATTTTCGCTTCCTTTATTCCGCGCTCAATATCGGTGGAGAAAAAGAGGTTCTTGCCCCGCGTGGCGGCGATGATTTCATCGAGCCCCGGTTCATAGATGGGAAGCTCATCGGAATTCCACCGGGCAATTCTTTCATGATTCGTATCGACCACGGTCACTTTATACCGGGGACACTTGTACGCAATCATGGCCATGGTGGGTCCCCCCACATAGCCCGCGCCGATGCAGATAATATGCTTTTCAAATTTCATGTCCGCCACCGTTTTTTATTTGTGCATCCATAAAGAATTGCGCCCTGCATTCGCAGGGACGACGTCCGGAGTCCCGCATCGCGTGAGCAACCACGCCAAACCTTTTTGCAAAGCCGTCAGGATTTGACGCTGCCGCCATGATACTCCTGGTACCATTCGACAAATCGGCGAAGTCCCTCTTCTATATTTATCTTCGGCTGGTAATCCACCGCTTTCATGAGGTCGTCGATATCCGCCCAGGTTTCAGGAACATCGCCCGTCTGGAGCGGAAGATAGTTTTTCTTCGCCTTCATGCCGATAAGCTCCTCAAGCACCGCAATGCACCGCTCCAGCTCAACCGGCCGGTTGTTGCCGATATTATAAATCCTGTAGGGGGCGAAACTTACGGCGGGATCGGGATTTCTCCCGTTCCAGGCCGGGTCCGCACCGGGAATTCTGTGAATGATCCTTTTCACCCCTTCGATGATATCATCAATATAGGTAAAGTCACGCTTCATGTTCCCGTTGTTAAACACCTTGATCGGCACTCCTTCAAGAATCGCCTTCGTGAAAATGAAATAGGCCATGTCCGGCCTTCCCCAGGGACCATACGCCGTAAAAAACCGTAATCCCGTGCAGGGAAGGTTGTAAAGGTGCGCATAGGCGTGGGCCATGAGCTCATTGGCCTTCTTGGTGGCGGCATAAAAGCTGACAGGGTGGTCCACATTGTGATGGACGGAAAACGGTGTCAGCTGATTCCCGCCGTACACGGAACTGGAGGATGCAAACACCAGATGGCCCGTGCCGGCATTTCTGCATCCCTCGAGGATATTGGTAAACCCGACAAGGTTGCTGTCCACATACGCATAGGGATTCTCGAGGCTGTAACGGACGCCTGCCTGCGCAGCAAGATGTACGACCCTGTCGAAGGGGTTCGCGGCGAAAAGGCGGCGGACGCCTTCCCTGTCGGCGATATCCAGAAGGATAAACCGGAAGCCGGGACGTCCTTCGAGCTGTGCCAGCCTGTCTTTCTTGAGGGTGACGTCGTAGTAGGTGTTCAGATTATCAAGACCCGCGACTGCACATCCGGCATCAAGAAGTTCCCGGCACAGATGAAAACCGATAAACCCCGCCGCCCCCGTGACAAGAATATTCATAGACCATACTCCGCGTGACGACCGTCACACACCCGCGCAACCGGTACCTGCCTCGCACTCCACGGGCGCATGACAACCCGCACTTCCCGCCGGTTATTTATTCCAGCTTCTTCGCCTCATCGATGAGCATGATGGGGATTTCGTCCCGTATCTCATACACAAGCCTGCATGCGTCACAGACAAGGCCGTCTTCCTTCTCATTGAGATGAATCTCGCCCTTGCACTTCGGGCAGGCGAGGATGTCGAGCAGTTCCTTCTTTATCGCCATGTTCGTACCTCTTCAATAATTCTCAGTCCGTTTTGACGGGATTCGCCGCCAGTATTTCCTGGGCCTGCCGCCGGTACAGTTCGACAAGGTTGAGATAAATCACCGCCACCTCGTTGTGCACGTCCCCTAAAATCCTCTTTCTCATGTTGAGCGCATCATGGAAGCACTGCTCGGCAAGATCGTAGTCGCGTTGGAGCATGAAGACCATCCCCATATTGTTGTACGTCGTCGCCTTCTCCCGTGCGTCACCCTTGAATTTCCGGTCAACGAACTCCACCATTTCCTTCCCCCGATCGAGCGCCTCCTGTATCTTTCCGGCATTGAGGAGGCCCACCAGTTCATTGTTCTTTTCCCGCCAGATCTCTTCCCTGGGTTTTTTTTCCTCTCCCGATGACCGCTTCTGCAAGAATCCTTTCATTGCGCCCCCGTCGTTTCCTGCGATGAAATACTACCCGCCGCTTTTTTCTTCAACATATCCTCGTGGCGGCTGATTTGTTTCTTCACATAATGATAGAGAAGAAACCCGCCTCCGATAAAACCGAGCGAAACACCCACGATGACCGATATCACGACAATGGACACCGGCCTCGCGAGATAATGGACCCGTAGTTCCTGAAATCGTGGGCGGCATAGAGCGCTGTGAGGACGAGCCCGGCACAGCCGGTGAGAATCCCGAATATGGCAATCATCTGCCACTTCAGGTAATCCTCGAGAAAGGGGTCCTCAAGAATCCGCGTCGCCGCCTCGCTTTTCCGGTCCTTATGGCCGGAGACGAGTGTCACACCGTCCCCGACCACCGCGATATCCAGCTCCGCGTTGCAGCCGGGGCAGACAAAAAATTCCTCGTTTTCCTCGACATTGATCGTCGCGTAACACTCAGGGCACCTGACTTCGGTCGTCACGGCGTCGCTCTCCTGCTTCATCCACACACCGACATGCCCCGCATCTCCGGGGAATCCGGTCCTTTATGACCCCGGACACAACGTGTGGAGTTTTTCATTTCAAAAGTCGGTCGTTAAGTCAAGAGATTTGGCGGGGATGGTGCGCAAAGGTACATATGAGATGCGCATTAAATTGAAGTTATATTAGCTTACTACTGAAGTAAGCGTCATGATATCTTTAGATTGATCCAAGGTTTCATCTCATAAATCAATGATAACGCAATAATCAGTCACGAGTGTAACGATACGGCAGAATTGCCTTGTTAAGGACTCCTTGTCAAACGTCTTTCGAACATCTCAAGTTTTGAAATCGCCAGAATTTTCTCGATCTCAGTAATCTCCCTATACTTATCAGTGTAGTTTTCCGGACTCAGGTTGAAATGGACGAGGGTAATTGTTAACATGAGATCAAGAATCTGGTCCGAGTAGCCTAAGCATTGGCTGAATATCACTGGATGATGATATCGCCCGGAGCCGTAGAACTTGGGACATATGTTTTTTACCCACTTCCCATATGGGTGGGCCCACGCACTTAGTTCATTCCACAGTTTCTGCAAATTATTTTTCTCGTCATTATCCAAGAAACTGATCGAGGAAATCTTATCTCGCATACTTCCATTTTCTTTTGTTGCTATCCCAATCAGAAGTTCAAAAACACTTCTAAGGAGAATCATGGCCCCAAGATAATCTGTTGCTCCGATAAGAAGCAGTGCACTCTGATAGACTTTTCCTAGGTAACCCAGGAAAAGCGTTTTCTCTCTCACAGCTTCAACATTCTCGCCAGCCTCGACTCGTTTCTTGTCGAATTCGATGATTATTTGCTCGGAAACCCTTATAAGATCAAAGGCGTTGGATAGTTTCAGCGAGATTACAGGATCCTGACGGATAGAGTCGATAAACGGGGCGATGAACTCTCTTTTCAGGACAAGTTCAATTTGCTTCTTTGGAACCCATTTTGTTGTCATGGTCAGTCAAAATCCCTATCCTTAACGGGGCTCATCACATGCTCGTGCAAGGACGGGCTTGGCTATCAAATACTGCTACAGCCCGAGGGTTGTCTGGTTGCGACCATGGGTCAGGTGGCCCGTATCGCCGGCCATCACTGTCACACAGCCATAGTCGCCACGCGGCCTGCCGCTTTCAAAGATGTTCACTATGGCCTGGGCTGTTTTCTTCTGGATTTTACTGATCATAATATGTTCCCCTGTATGTATCAGTACGCGAAGACAATCAGCATCGCCCGCCTGAATAGCGATACGGCCAGTTTGGCATTTTCAATTTATCTTCATCTGCTTCATCCGCAAATGATTCCGTACTCCGGTAATACCTCGTGAAGAGCATGGAAGATATGATAGGACGCCGCATCATGAAAACACTTCCAGTTGCTCACCTCAAAACCTATCTTTCTTTCATAGATGTCCGGCTTCTTGGAATCTTGTTCATCTTTTATCACCTCAACGGCGCTTCTGAACCATTCGCGGTCGTCATACCTGAGTGTCTTATCTTCATCCGTAGGACTAAAATTGAACCCGCCCCCCGAGATCGCGGCCTGCCAGCGTTCGCATCTTTCTTCCACGGTTCCTTTCTCACCGAAAAGCATACTTACTTTCCCGGAAAAATCCTGCCAGGGCACGGAAGCGCTTTCCGCAAATTGGGGATACTGCTTCAGAAACCGGGTCAACACTGCGCAGCAATTCTGCGCGGCATCCATGGCGCGTTCATGGTTGAATATTGTATGGTGCCGATCTCTGTAGTCGTAATATTCCCATTCGCGATAAGGCTCATCAGGAAGAGTGCCGGCCTGTGCATGGCCGAGCATAGGGAACGCATATTCGCATATACGACCCTTAAGATCCCCGCAGACTTTTTCAAACCAACCCGCCTCCTCATCGATCACCTTCAGATCTTTCACGTCATTCATATGCTCCCTCTCGACCCCCATGAAATTCTGATGTGACCAGGTATCGGCATAGAGATGAAGGATAATCCCCAGAAGATGCAGGCTGTAAGGTTTCAGGGGCATCTGGAGAAAATCGTTCACGACCCGCTGGGCTATTATGCTATTGGGCCTCGTGTACATCCGCTCGTAGAAATCGACGCCGTGATTGCCGGGAATAAAGTGAAAGGGCACATAAATTGTGTAACTGGTATCCTTGGAGATGGCACCCGCAGCAAGAAACTGGTGTGCCGTTAACGTTTGTTGAAACCGTCCTCCATTCTCAAATTCCAGAGTGTGATGGTACTTTGCATCGTCCGTATGCTGGGACGCGTAGGCTGCAATCTTAGCGTTATCGGGCCCAAACCCGGCGGCTCTCGCAAGCGCGTACACGGTGTTGAAGTGAAAGTCCTTTTCCATATTCCATCTCCTCACAGGCGCCTTTCAGATTGACGGTACGTCTCGTCACCTCAGTGCACTGGCTTTGCCATGGCTCTGGCTCTGACACTTCGGGCAGCGCATGGACTGCCTCCCCCATCAAAGACTGTGTCATAATTACTTTTTTCGTCATTTTGAAAGCAATTTAAATGAGTTGAGAAGCCAAAGTCAATGTAAATCCGGTTACCCTGATTTATAAATATTCATCCGGTGAAGTATGTGCCGCACCGTCATCACCGGCCTGACACCGGCAATGGCCCGTGAGACTTCTCAATTCAAAAGTCGGTAGTTAAGTCAAGTGATTTGGTGGGGATGGAATTACACTATCAGCTTTCGACTAATAGTTTTCTATCATCTTTCCCAAATTGACGGGAACCAGCACATCATCTATTGACACATCCGGGGGTATCGTTCGGATCGTACACACGTCTCTTTTTCAGAGAACAATCTTGACGTGCTCGCAAAAAGTCCCCGGAACGTCACTCCTGCGAAAGCAGGAGTCCAGACGTCGTCCCGGTGAAAACCGGGAACCAGTGAAACACTGGATTCCGTGTCAAGCACGGAATGACAAAACAGGGCATAACCGACTTTTTACGAAGCAATCAATCTTCATAATTCAGGGGGGGGGTAATCATGAAGAAACTCATATCTATTCTTGTTTTTGCCGCAGTTTTCATTCTGATTGCAGGCATGTCGTCCGGTTCTGAGATTGTTACGTTTGGTCCAAAAACCTATACCTGCACAAAGCCATTGGTCTATTTCAGCAACTCGTTTACCACATTCCCGGGGCCGGGAACGCTGACCATCCGGAATGGAAGCGGGAATTATAAAGACCGTGTGTTACTTGCATTGATTGAACTGAACGGAAAAAGAGTTGCGCCATTTCTTCTGCACGCGGGTGCAACAACGACGGCCGTAAGGTTGGAAAATATCAACACACTTTCCATACGGCTTCTCGGTACCACCGGTTCCTTTATTACCATCACCATCACGCAGAATGTGCAGGCGCCCACCGTCTCCATCAGTGCCGATCCTTTGTCCATTCAGAAAGGCGAATCATCAACACTCTCATGGGATACCACTTACTCGGATTATTGCGTGATAGACCCCGACATAGGGACCGTTGTACCGGTCGGTTCGTGCGCGGTGTCACCCGCTGGAACCACGACATATCACATTTCCGCCGTAGGGCGTGGCGGAACGGCCTCCGGCTCCGTCACCGTCGAAGTGACAAAGTCAGCCTACGACCCGCCGACGGTCGACCTCAGTCCACCGAAGGCCGCTATCACGAAGGGCGAATCGATCACCATTTCATGGACCTCTGAAGGCGCTCTTAATGCATATATCGATAACAGCGTAGGACCCGTCCCGGCAAACGGCTCCCGCACGGTTACCTCGGAACATACCACCATATCCACACTGACGGTAAGCGGGGAAACCGGCTCGGCAAGCGCAACGGCGGAGATTTCGGTGAACGGAGCGCCTGAACTTCCA
>JAPLJO010000118.1 GCA_026388515.1 Deltaproteobacteria bacterium
AATTTAAAGAATGCTAATTTAAGGGATTGTTCATTATATAAAGCAAATTTAACAGGAGCGAATTTAAGCGGTGTCTATTTAAATAACACAAATTTAAGATTTGCGAATTTAACAGATGCGAATTTATCAAAAGCGGATTTAACAAATGCTAATTTACAAGGTGCGAATTTAACAAATGCTATTTTAACAAAAGCAATCCTATATAAATGCATTTTATCAGAAGCAAAATTAGATTACGCATACTGTAGATACGCGGATTTTAGAGAGGCAAATTTAAATAAAGCAATAATGAATGGTACTAATTTTGAAAATGCCATATTAGACGAGGCAATGATTCAAAAATCTCAATGCAATAAAGTAAATTTTAAGGAAGCGCAAATGATTAAAGCAAATTTTAATTTTTCAACATTGCTAGAATCCAACTTTACAAATGCGAACTTGCAACAAGCAGAATTAAATAATTGTAATTTATCAAAAACGTTATTCATTTATACTAATCTCACAAGTTCAAACCTACAAAATTCAATCATGATACAGTCTCAACTCATATTTGCTAACCTAACCAATACTAATTTAACAAATACGAATTTATCCAGTTCTAATTTAATAAATGCTAATCTAGTTAATACTATTTTAACACAGTCGGACTTGAGTAATGTTATATTAACATCTGCCACTATTTATGAAATATATCCGAAATATTCAAACTTTACAAATGCAAAATTAATAGATGCGACTATTGATATTAGCGATTTTTCCGATTCAACTATGAAAAATGTCAACTTAACTGGTGCAACTATAAATGATTGTGAATTTCCTGGTACATAATTAAATAAAAAAGTAATAAATAATAAATAATATACAATGATTTTCGTTGTTAGTTAATTTATATAATAAAGTAGATGAATATATGTCTAACTCTACTCTTTTAATGATGGAATATATAAAAGCACTAATATTAAATATAGATCACAGCAAATTAAAAAAAGAATTAAATTTGATATTTGATAGTGGGGCATTTAATGGGGGATTTGCTGCAGGTGTTGCGTTATATATAAAAACTCTGGAACAACATGGTCTCGTAAAAATAAATAAATTGTCTGGATGTAGTATTGGATCCGTTGTAGCACTGTGGTATGCCTGTGGTTGTGATGAATCTGGTGTACGATTATTTGAGAAAACAACAAATTCTTTTCAAGATACGATGAACCTGCGAGAATTACAGAAAAATATAAAAGAGTTTGTTCATTCTTTATTTCCTTCTGGCGACGTCTCTACTCTTAAAGATAAATTATATATTAATTTTTATGATACACACAAGCATAAGCAAAAGGTTGTTTCGAATTTTAAAAATGTTAATCATTTAATAGATTGTATTTTACAATCGTGCCATATACCTTATCTTATAGATGGTAATGCTAGATATAATGATAGATATAAACTTCAATCGTTCCTCGTTCGCGTGAAACGGCTTTTATCTTCAAATCCTCACATGATTTGAGAGCCTGCATCATGGCATTGAAGGTGTGTGCGAACGGTCGGTTGACACGCTCAATATAGATACTCGCGTTTGCCGACGGCCGCGCCCACTCTATATAGGCGAGGTTTTCCTGTGCGAGGCGGAACGCGGGGTCTTCCGCGACCGCATGGTCGAGGTTTGTTTTCGCTCCTTCATAATCGCCCTTCCTGATTTCAATGATGCCTTCGCTGAAATTTCTGTACGCATCGATTGATGTGGTCGGCGTGCGGTGGAGCGTTGCCAGTTCTTTTGAAGAAGGTGTGATGCTGAGTGATGCCAGCATGGCATCGGCAATGGTATCCTGGAGTGCAAATATTTCCGCAATCGTGCCTGTTGCCATCGCCGTATGAGATACCATTCCGGTTTCGGTGGCGAGAAATCGTGCGGTCAGCCTGATTTCGTGGCCCGAGGTCTGGTATGCGCCGCTCACCACGGCGCCCGCCCCCAGCAGTCTGCCCGAGGTGACCGCCGTCTCCGCATCAATAAGTCCTGAGCTCCCGAGGGACTGTTCCCTGAGCACGCTCTCGATGCGGAGCCTCTCGACCAGCCGGAGACTTTCCACCCCTGCAAGCTTCACAGTCAATGTTTCGGGGATTCCTTCCGAGAGCCAGTCAAGACTTCTGTCTCCCGAGAGATTCGCGAAGGGCATGACGGCGATTACCGAAGATGTATCGCCGGCGTACAAGGGAAGGAACGCCAGAGAAACCATAAGGACGGATGATACTATAATGAGACGATGTATCATGGCGGCCATGTGAGTCACGCGCACGTTCCTTTAAAGGAGATCACGAAGATTTTTCCGCTCCAGTTCATCAACCACGTCTTTCACCTTCTGGGAATCGCCCCTCCTGCAGATAAGGAGCGCATCGTGCGATTCAACGATGATGAGGTCATCGACGCCGACGAGAGCGACCACCTTTTCCTTGCCGCTCATTATGAGGGAGTTTGAGGAATCAACTGCAATGACGGTACCGCCTGCGGCGATGCCGTTGCAGTCTTTTGCGGATATCTCCCAGAGAGAGTCCCAGCTTCCGACGTCGCTCCAGCCGAAGTCGCCTTCAACCACGTACACGTTATCGGCCTTTTCCATGACACCGTAATCGATGGAGATAGACTGCACCCCGGCATATGCCGCCGCGAGCGCCTCTTTCTCACGATCCGTGCCCAGTACATCAGCGACGGCCGCCATCTTCTCATAGGTATCCGGCAGGAAACGAGCGAGTGCGTCCAGAACCGTCGATACCCTCCAGATAAACATGCCACTGTTCCAGAGGAATGTTCCTTCCCTGAGGAAACGCTCGGCGGTCTGCCGATCGGGCTTTTCCCGTATGGAGAGCGCTTTGAACACCGGCGGTGTTCCATCTTCAGCGAGTGCCCCTTTTTCGATGTATCCGAATCCCGTATCCGGTCGCGTGGGTGTGATACCGATGGTGACCAGGCGGGGGCCGCGCGTCGCCATATGGAGGGCCGTGGAAACGACGGACCGGAAACGCTCTTCGTCGGTCACTACATGGTCCGAGGGAAGAACGATCATGCTGTCGTCACCCCCACGCTTTCTGATATGAAACGAGGCCAGTGCGATGCAGGGAGCGGTGTTTTTTCCTGCTGGTTCAATGAGGATGTTCTCCCCGGGGATTTCAGGAAGCTCACGCACTACCGCTTCAGCATGGGCTGCCGCCGTGACAATGATGATTTTTTCCCGGGGGACCAGAGGAAGGATTCTCTCCACGGTGAGCCGGATAAGGGATTTCTCGCCCGTGATGGCGAGGAGATGCTTCGGCCTTTGCTCTCTGCTCAGCGGCCAGAAACGGGTACCCCGTCCGCCCGCCATGATGACCGCGTACACTATTTATCCTCCCCCTTGGATTCCTTTGAGACCGCTTCTTCCGGAAAGGGTATGGTGAATTCATACGTGCCGAAACTCACCACGGAACGAATGGGGAATCCCGATTTCTCGAACACCTTGATCATCGGCTTGTTGTCGGTGATGACGTCGGCGGTGAAGCCTTCGATGCCTCTTTTCCTGGCGATCTTGAAGAGGGTCCTGAAGAGGTATGAACCGATCCCCAATCCCTGATATTTCTCGTCCGTAATGAACGCCACGTCTGCGTAGCCGGGTCTGTCCTTCAGTCGTACATAACGACCCTCGGCGACGAGTCTTTCAGTTCCGGATTCTTCCACGATCCCCACGATCGACATGGTGCGCTTGTAGTCGACATTCACATACTCCTGCATCTTCATGTGCGGCATCGTCTTGATGGGGCTGAAATAGCGGTAGTACACGGCCTGATCGGAAAACCGGTAGAAGAGTTTTCTCATTTCATCTTCATCGGATGGTTTGATCGGCCTGAACCGGATAGTCACGCTGTTTTTGAACGTGTGGGTATAGGATATTTCCAGGGGATAGAGGTGGCCCGATTCGGTGAGATATATCTGGTCGCGATACAGGATATTGATAGTTTTCGCCATATGAACGAGGTTCCCGCGGTCGTCGGGGTGCGCGATATCAATGAGCGCCAGTGCCCGCTCCCGGACGGTGCGCCCCCTCAGTGTTGCCACGCCGTACTCCGTGGCGATCATATCGAGGGATTCCCTGTTGGTGTACTGATTCGGGTAGTCCTCGATCGAAAGAAGTATGTTGGATTCTCCCTTGAGGTTGCGGCTCGGAAGGGCAAAGATGGTTCTCCCGCCTTTTGAAAGAGCGGCGCCGGCAAACAGTTCCTGCACTTCACCGGGACCGGGATTGACGTTTCCCTTCCCCGCATGGAGCGCGATGCCGCCGGTGAGATCGATCTTCCGTGCCGGGATGATGGCGACGAAGGTATCATTTCTGCCGATGTTTTCCGGATTGGCGATGACATCCAGGCCCTGGAATTCTATGAGCGGATTACGACGCAACCACTGCATGAGTTCCGGCGATCCGACCGCATAGGCCACGACGGTCTTACCCTTGAAGAGCCTCTTTTCACGGTTAGTAACGGCGCCGGACCGGATGAGATCCATAAGGGCGTCGGTTATCATGAATGAGTGGATTCCAAGGTGGTGCCTTTGTGCAAGGTGTTTCGACAGGGCTTCGAAGAGGGGGCCGATGGAATAGGGGATGCAGCTTCCGTCCCTGATCACCGATGCCACGTTGAAGGCGAGCTTGTCGAATACATCGTCCACGGGCCATCGCTGGAAGTAGATAGGGGGTTCCGTGGATTGCACGAGATACTGGAATTCGCTGACATGCACGAATGTATCGCCGTGAGTGCGAGGAATGTCTTCATTGATTTCACCCACGACAAGAGAGGCGCATTCCATGGCGTATCGTGCCGCATCCACGGCAACACCCAGGCTTGCGTACCCATCTTCATCGGGTGGGGTGATTTGAATGAACGCGGCATCGACGTCAATCGAGCCTGACTGAAAGAGCCAAGGTATCGATGATGAACGCGCCGGGACAAGGTCGATTCTTCCCGCCGTGATCGCTTCGCTGGCGATCCACCCGGCAAAGAATGTCTTAAGCCTGTATTTATAGGAATACCGTTCGTCGACGGGAATGGCATCGCCGAAACTCAGGATCTGAATAAGTTCCAGGTCTCTCAGGTTACTCAGATCTGAAGCCATGAGATGTTTGATGAGTGTGCGCGGTTCCGCAACGCCCGTTCCAATGAATATTCGCGTTCCCGGCTTGATATCGGCAAGTATCTTCTCGGGCGGCACGATCTTGCCGGTCCATGTACCGGATAGGGGCTGAGGCATGTGAATTGTTTCTCCTTCTCGGGGACGGCCGGGGCCCGATCATCGCGCTCGCGAAGTCTGACGACCCGTCATGTCGGCAGGTTCCGTGCTGTTACTTGTCATATCCGCCGGTGCTTTTCAACTGCTTTCTGCTCCCCTGATACAGGTCATATTCGAGAAGCCTGCACTCGATCGGACCGTTCATGAAAAGAATTTTCCGTGCCGTGCGGAGCCCTATCTTTTTTGCCAGCTCGCGATTGCCGGTGAACACGTATCCCCACATGCCCCGGCAGCGGTGTTTGAAGAAGTTGCCGATTTCGCCGTAGAGCGTCTTGAGTGAATCTTCATGCCCCATGCGCTCGCCGTATTCCGGATTCAGAACGACGACCCCCGGACCGCCGGGCACAGGGGTTTCTCTGAAATCGCAGCGGTGAAACTCGATGAACCGGTCAACCCCGGCACGGGCCGCGTTGCTCCGTGAGGCCTCGATGGCATCGCGCGATATATCGGAGGCGATGACAGTTCCCCGGACAGGCACGGTCACGATTTTTTTCGCACTCGTGGTGAGGTCACGCCACGCGGATGCATCGAACCCCTTCAAATGCATGAAGCCGAAATGCTTCCTTGTCAACCCCGGGGCGATACTTGCGGCCATCAGTGCGGCTTCGATGGCAAGAGTGCCGCTTCCGCACATGGGATTGATGAATACATCACTCCCGTTCCAGCGGGTCATCATGATGACGGCGGCGGCGAGCGTTTCCTGCAAGGGTGCCGTAAGAGGGACGGTGCGGTATCCCCGACGTGAAAGAGGCTCCCCCGAGGTGTCGAGATAGAGACTGCACCGGTTATCGTGCCAGTAGAGAAAGACGACCGCACCGTGTTTTGAAGACCCGGTATCCGGTCGCGAGCCGTATTTTTTCATAAACCGGTCGACGATCGCATCCTTGCAGCGCAGATTGGCGAACCGTGTGTCGCGGATGTACTGATTCTGCACCGATGACACGACTGAGAAGAACCCGTCGCGCATGAGATAATCCTCCCACGGCAGCGCCGTGACGCCGCGATAGAGCTCATCAGGGGTGAGGGCACTGAAATCGTTCAGTAAGAAAAGCACGCGGTGCCCTGTGCGCACCATGAGGTTCATCCTCATGGTATCGATGAGAGTGCCCTCCGTTTCAACCCCGGTCGCATGTTCTGATTTTACGGGAAAGCCGAGGCGTACCATCTCATCCTTCAGGCAGGATGCCATGCCCCGGGGACAGGTGACGAGTATCGTTGAAGCATGTGAATGGAATAATCCGGTCATCGAGTCCGCCCTGGGGATCATCGGTACTATGGGATATCTGCAAATTTATACCCGAACCCCCTCACGGTGAGCAGATACTGCGGTTGTGCGGGGTCCTTTTCTATACGCGAGCGGAGCCGTCGTATGTGCACATCGACGGTTCTCTCTTCCACGAATGTTTCGTCGCCCCACACATGGTCGAGAAGCTGGCTCCTCGTATAGACGCGGCCCGGATGACGGACCATATACGTGAGCAGTTTGAACTCGGTGGGACTGAGGTCGATTTTTTCCGCACCGATGCTGACGATGTGGCGATCGTAATCGATAGAGAGGTCGAGGTATGAAAAGATTCTTCCGCCGGCATCATCGGCGGGACGGCGGGATCTGCGCACGACGGAATGTATCCTGGCGATGAGTTCCCTGACGCTGAAAGGCTTGGTGATGTAGTCATCGGCACCCATCTCCAGGCCGAGTACCCTGTCAATCTCATCCGATTTGGCAGTGATCATGATGATGGGAATTGAATTGAGCGACGGGTCGGTTCGTATGAATTTACATACCTCGATGCCCTGGATACCGGGGAGCATGAGGTCAAGGAGAATGAGATCGGGCGCGTGCATCCGTGCTTCGGCAAGCGCGGTTTCCCCGTCATACGCGGGAATCACCGTGAAACCTTCGCGTTCGAGGTTATAGGTCAAAAGTTCCACAATGTCACGCTCGTCGTCGACGACAAGAACCTTCCAGGTCATGTATCCGGTCTCCCGTCATGTGATACGGCATATGCGGGGCGCATTGTAATCCGGGACGTGTCCGATATTCAATTGATTTGTGCGTATCAGGCGGGGTTACTGTCATCGGGGCACGCGGGAAAACAGAGAGAAACGGTGGTGCCCCTGCCGGGAGTGCTTTCGACGGTGAATTCTCCACCGTGGGCCCTCATGAGATGTTTTACGATGGAAAGTCCGAGGCCGGTGCCCCCGAGGTCGCGTGAGCGGGTTTTGTCCACACGGTAAAACCGTTCTCCGAGGCGGGGAATTTCATCGCGTGGTATGCCGATGCCCGTGTCGGTCACCGTAATGACGGCGTTGCCTCGATAGTCCCCGTGCGCGCCGATTGTCACCGTCCCTCCCGCGGGGGTGAATTTTATTGCATTGTCAATGATGTTGATGAGTATCTGTGAGAATCTGTCCCTGTCGGCATGGATGGACGGCAGTGACGCCGGTATATCGGTAATTATATGGATATCCCTTTGATCGGCGAGGCGGGATACCAGCGGCAGCACTGTTTCGATCGCGTCCTGTAAGGACTCTTTCGCGAACGTGAAGGA